>CAUPZU010000012.1:0-88401 GCA_963516025.1 Acinetobacter lwoffii | reverse complement strand
GCAACGAAACCAATGTGAAAGGTGTATTTGCAGCAGGTGACTGTACCACAGTGCCTTACAAGCAGATCATCATTGCCACCGGTGAAGGTGCCAAGGCATCACTGTCTGCTTTTGATTACATCATCCGTTCAGGACAATAAAAAAATAGCACCTGGGTTCCCCAAAACCGAGGTGCTATATCTTATAAATACATTATTATCGCTTTATAGGAACTCAGGACGCTAACACCCGAGTTCCTTTTTTTATATTTATTATTGGAACAGCCAAAAGTGTCCCCACGCACTTTCAGCTGTTCCTTTCCTCTGCACAGTTTTTGTTTTCAACCCTTATTTTTATACTTTCCCCAAGGTTGTTTTTATATAAAGCAATGTTTATTCCATCGCTTCATTTTTAAGATTTAAATAAGTTCAAACCCTTAAATTTTTCCAGTAATTGTTCTTGTGTTTCCCGATACTCCGGATGTGGAACAATGCATTCAATCGGACAGACATCTACACAGGTCTGATGCTCATAAAAACCGACGCATTCTGTACAACGGTTCACATCAATTTCATAAACTTTCGCACCCTCATAAATCGCGTCATTTGGGCATTCCGGTAAACACATATCGCAATTGATGCATTTGTCGGTAATCAGCAGTGCCATATTTAACTCGCTTGATAAGCCAGTGAAGATGCCGAAATATCCATAGTCGAGCTTGGCAGATTACGAATCAGCAGGGCATATTGCATATCAACATCTGCCGGAACTGGAATCTCAACGATATGACCTGAACCTTTGGCGTCTTCGATCAGATTACCTTTTTTGTCTTTCATTTCGGTTAAATTGAAAGTGATATTGCCTTTAGTCGTCATCAGTTCGAGTGAGTCACCGACGATAAAACGGTTTTTCACATCGATCTTGATGTAATCTCCATTGCGCTCCAGTACTTCACCGCAGAAAATTTGATGATCAAAACTGGAAGAACCATGTTCATAATTCTGATATTCACTATGCACATGGCGGCGTAGAAAACCTTCGGTATAACCACGATTCGCTAAGCCTTCCAATTGTGTCATCAGTGACGGATCAAAAGGTTTACCCGCAAGCGCATCATCAATCGCTTTACGGTAAATTTGAGCAGTACGGGCGCAATAGAAATAAGACTTGGTACGGCCTTCGATTTTCAGTGAATGCACACCCACTTTAGTTAAGCGCTCTATATGTTGGACTGCACGTAGATCTTTAGAATTCATGAAATAAGTGCCGTGTTCATCTTCTTCTGCGGCAAACATATCTTCATCATTCCGCTGCAATAACACAGGCTCATCAAACTGATGTTGTTCTTGCATGTGTTGTTCGTCGGCATCTTTGGAGCAGCAGCCTGAATCCAGATTTTTCACTGGAATCACATCACCGGTTTCATCTTCCTTAGCATCCAGCACTTTATATTCCCAGCGGCAGGCATTTGTGCAGGCACCCTGATTGGCATCACGTTTGTTCATATAGCCTGACAGCATGCAACGGCCAGAATAGGCCATGCACAGTGCACCATGAACAAAGACTTCAATCTCCATATCGGGCACTTGCTGTTTGATTTCTGCAATTTCTTCAATCGACAGTTCACGTGACAGAATCACGCGGGTCAGGCCCATATTTTTCCAGAATTTCACGGTTGCCCAGTTCACGGCATTGGCCTGAACAGACAAGTGAATATCCATCTCTGGAAAATGTTCACGCACCAGCATGATCAGACCTGGATCGGACATGATCAACGCATCTGGCTGCATCGCGACCACAGGTTCCAAGTCACGAATAAAATTTTTCAGCTTGGAGTTATGTGGCTGGATATTGACCACCATATAGAATTTTTTGCCTAGTTCGTGCGCTTCTTTGATGCCAATCGCTAAATTGTCATGGTCAAATTCATTATTACGAACCCGCAGGCTATAGCGCGGCTGGCCGGCATAGACTGCATCTGCACCATAAGCAAAAGCGTAGCGCATATTTTTGAGTGAGCCAGCTGGTGAGAGAAGTTCGGTAATAGTGGTAATGCTCATGATCAAATCGAAAGACATATAAAAAGTACGGCTTTATTCTAATCATCTGGAATTTGGATTCAACCTAGTAAATCACTCGGAAATACGCGATTTGGATGTAAAACAAGGTTCTTTTTTAAGTAGGGAATCCTCCATAAAATGTCTTCAATATTCAGTCATTTTCAGAGTTTTCAAGCGTTTTTAAAATCTGGCAATGATCAATGGTGGTCGGGGTATTGCAACTTTCTCTCAGTGTAATCAGTTGCCGTTCAAATATTTGTAATTCTTTAATTTTATTTGAAATATCCGAAAGATGCTGATCAATCAATTGGTTGACGGCACAGCACTCCTGCTCAGGATTTTGTTCAAGTTGAATCAGGGTTTCAATCTCTTTTAACGACATGTCCAAGGCCCGACAACGCTTGATAAAAAGCAGTCTTTTTAATGCGTCTTCACCATAATAACGATACTGATTACTTGCTCGAAAATTCGGCTGAATAAAGCCTTTTTTCTCATAAAAACGTAAGGTATCGGTGCTTAGACCAGTTTTTTTGGCCATTTCTGAAATCAAATAAACTGACATATCGCCCTCATGCTTGACCTTGGAGTTAGTCCATAGTTTCTAATCAATTTATCGTATTTTGGATAAAAAATCATCGGGGGAATGATATGGCCTGTAGTTGTAGTCCTGAACCGGCACCCATCAAGCCCAACAGCAAATTTAGAGCAGTGCTATGGATTGCCTTGCTGGTGAACTTCACTTTATTTGTAGTGGAGCTGATCGGTGGTGCATATGCACATTCATCGGCCTTGTGGGCAGACGCGCTAGATTTCTTTGGAGATGCAGTAAATTATGGGATTTCACTGGCTGTATTAGGGGCAAGCCTGTATTGGCGCGCAACAGTTGCCCTGATTAAAGGCTTGACCATGGCTGTATTTGGCTTGGTGGTGATTGGAAAAGTCATCTACGCTTTTATACAAGGTATACCGCCTGAAGCGCTAACTATGGGTCTGATTGGTGTTCTGGCCTTAGTCGCGAATGTATTTACAGCCGCCATTCTTTATGCTTTTCGTGAGGGTGACTCCAATATGCGGTCGGTCTGGCTCTGTAGTCGCAATGATGCAATTGGCAACTTTGCGGTCATTTTGGCAGCCGTAGGTGTATTTGGTACAGGCAGTCTTTGGCCGGATATTATTGTGGCTGTAATTATCGCTACACTCGGCATCACATCAGGTTATCAAGTGATTAAGCAGTCTCTGGAAGAAAGATCACTTAAACATAAATCCAGCTAATTTTTATATTTAAAGCTGTCCTGCAGGGCAGCTTTTTATTTATTTCCATTTTTATAATATTTGAAAAATAAAGCTTTACAAATAAACAAATTAAATTAGAATCTCTGGCGAAATTCAGAAAATATACATAAATTTTAATAATTTAGTTTTTTGCATCGTGCGAGGGTTAATGTGAATTTAATTAAAATTTTTTCAATATTGGCAATATCGGGGCTAGCCGCTTGTAGTTCCAAAGTCGTGACTTATGATGCAACAGGAAAAATCATCGGTTCATGTATGGCGACGCGTGGCCTACTTTCGACCGCAAGTGCACATTGTAGTGGTTCAGGCGATGCCTTAGGTGTGAATTACAATACGCCAGATGCGAATACAGGCCTGTTACCAACGCCACCAAGCCAAAATCAGATTAATTTAAAACCGTAAATAATAAAGGGGAATATCATGAAATTATCAGCACTTATTGCACTTGTAGCGACTGTTGTATTGACGGGCTGTGCATCGTCAGTAACTACATTTGACTCTCATGGCCGTATGATTGGTTCATGTAAAGCGCAAACGGGTTTCATCATTGCAGGTGGCGCAGGCTGTTCAGGTTCTGCAAACCAGGAAGGTCGCGATCGTTAATTATTTAGTGATGGTTCCAATAAAAAACCGGACTTAAAAGTCCGGTTTTTTAGTTTAGCAAATCTTATTTTTCTACGAATGCACGTTCAATCACGTAGTCACCTAGAACGCCCATTTTTGGAGATTCTTTCAGACCGTGTTGGTCAAGAAGCGCAGCAACGTCATCTAGGAATGCCGGGCTACCACATAACATGGCACGGTCAGTTTCCGGGTTGAAACGTGGCAGACCGATTTTTTCAAACAGTTCGCCGGTTTCAATCGCAGTCGTAACACGACCTTGGTTTGGATATTCTTCACGGGTGACGGTTGGGTAATATACCAATTTTTCTTTCGCGCCGAGTTCAGAGAAGAATTCATGATTTGGCACTTCATTCAGGATCAAATCTTGATAAGCCAGTTCTGAAATGAAACGGGTACCGTGAACTACGATAATCTTTTCAAAACGCTCGTAAGTTTCAGGATCGCGAATAGTCGACAGGAACGGTGCAAGACCCGTACCAGAAGAAAGCAGGTAAAGATTTTTACCTGGATTCAAGTCATCAAGTACCAATGTACCTGTTGGCTTTTTAGAAACCAAAATGTCATCGCCGACTTTTACTTTCTGTAAAATCGAAGTCAGTGGACCATCAGGCACTTTAATTGAGAAAAATTCTAACTCTTCTTCGTAGTTGGCGCTTGCAATTGAATATGCGCGCATTAACGGCTTGCCATTGACTTCAAGGCCGATCATTACAAACTGACCGTTTTTAAAACGCAAAGCAGTGTCACGAGTCGTTTTAAAAGAGAATAAAGTATCATTCCAGTGGTGGACGTGAGTAATCTTTTCGACGTTAAAAGCAGCCATTAAAGGTCTCAATAAATTATCAAATTAGAACAGCTTGCTATTCTAATCTAAATTCATTCTCGATAAACTGAATATATTTAATTGAGCTTATCAAAAAAAGTGATGATGACCGAACTTGCGCTGCCGATTATTGGTTATATGCGTTCTCCCTATAAAGAAAAATTTGGTATTCCTCGTCAGCCGAATCTGGTTCAGGTCGAAAGCTATATCGAAATGGTCGGGCCCTATAATGATCTGCTCGCCTTTGAGGGGATTGAAGAGTTCAGTCATCTTTGGCTGGTCTGGCAATTTCATGACAATAAAAACCAGCACAACAGCCAGTTTCGTCCACAAGTGCGTCCGCCGCGTTTGGGTGGTAACAAGAAAATAGGCGTTTTTGCTACGCGCAGCATGTATCGTCCATCACCGATTGGTTTATCTGTGGTCAAACTCAAAGAAGTGAGAAAGGTGGGCAAGCATGTTCGAGTGTATGTGACAGGGAGTGACTTGCTGGATGGCACGCCAATTATGGATATCAAACCTTATATTCAATATTCGGATGCTATCATTGAAGCACAAAGCGGTTATGCACAGGATGAACCACCACGTAAAACCGTCATTTGGAGCGATGAAGCGGAGCAGCAAAAGCAACAATTACTAGGAAATGGAAAAATTTCTGTGCAGACTATTCAGGAACTGGAAGCTGTCTTATCTTTAGATCCAAGACCTGCATATCAGGAAGATGAAGAACGGGTATATGGGATGAAGTTTGCAAATGTTGATATCCATTTCAAAATTCATGCTCAGCAAGTGCTAATTGTTGCTATCCAGCATATTCCTTCCTAGATTATAGGTTCCACCACAAAACCCCAATCAACACTGCCATATGCAAAATCTGCACAGGCGCAAAATAAAGGACAAACCTCCAGCCACCGGTCAAAGCTGCATTGGCTGACTTGGCCAGGGCATGAGCACCCAGACCTAAAAGCAGGGCATAAATCAGACGCATATTTGAAGGATCGCCTTGAACGACGACACTGGCCATCGCGGCATGAATCTCGAATAAAGAGGCGAGCAAGGTCCCGGCCAGTAAGCCGGCATCCCCGAGCCAGACCTCCAGTCCGTAAACTCCAGCCTGAATCAATGTTAATGTGACTGCAATAATCACAGCTTCTTTTAAGCTGAACATCTGGCTGTCTGACGATTCCATGCTCGGCGCAGGTTTTGCCTTGCGCAATAATAAAAATGCACAGGCTGCCAGAAGGATTACGGCAACTAAAGAGGGCAAGAGCAGGATTTTAAGCCAGCTCCAGGATACGCCCCCGACCACAATCAATAGCAACACAATAGTCGAGATACAGGACATCAGCGCGGCACCGGCATTCGATCGTGCATCCATTTCACCTTTACGGACCTGTAAGCCCAACTGAGCGATGGTCGCCGTACTGGAAACAAAACCGGAAGCGATGGAGGACAGCATCAGGGCATTTTTAGTCGAGAAAAAGCGTTTCGCAATATGAGCCAGAGCTTGTACCACTAAAATTAAGGTCAGTAATTTGAGAATAAGATAAGGATTAAGCACTTCGCCCCAAAAAGGCCGGTCAGGGGTAAGCGGCAGACCAATCAAAATCAAGGCCAGTAATAATAGTCCATCCCTGAATTCGGCTTCTTTAATCCATTTTCCGGCAATATTGTGCATGGTATGTTTGGCCATCAAAATACCGGTTAAGAGCACAGAAAGACCGGCTGCCAGAGGAATATTCCATAAACACATGGCGCCAATAAAATAGGTCATCACAAATGCAAGCTCTGTGGTAATGCCCGGGTCATCTGGCTGATTTTTTATGGATAAAATGACCATGCCACCCACGATCAAAGCACCTATTACAGCAATCACGATTCCAAACAGGAAACACAGTGCGCCCAATAAAGCACAGATCGCAAAGGAACGTAAGCCGGCAAAACTCGGTTGCTGCTCACGTTGTTTATGCCGTTCCCGCTCCAGACCAATCAATAGGCCGCAGCCCAATGCCGAGGTGAGTATCGTGAGCAGTTCATGAAAAGAATGCGCATGCAGGGGAACCGCAGTCAAATCCATCTGTGACCTCAGCAAGCTAAGAGTTGATTATTTAAAAATATATGTGATGAGATCAGGTTTGCATAGATCAAAAATGTTGCAGTAGTGATCAAATCCATTCTTTACTTTCTTTTTGAGATTGAAATAGAAACGTACATTCGATAGGTCGGGAGCATGCGAAAAACTGCAAAAACTTGTTATAGTGGAGGCAAGTTTGGGGACTGATAATAATGAAATTTGACTTTGAAATTGATACGGCATGGTGTCTAGACCAACTCTTTAAAGACGGTAAAATCAGTGAACGCGACCGAATGCTGGTACAAACCACTCATCGGCAACGTGAACAATTAAAATGGCACCCTTTACAGTGGATTGCCAATTTTAATCTGGTCGATCAGTCCCATCCCCAAACGACTTTGACCCTGAACCGTTTATGTCAGTGGCTGGCAGAAAAAACCGGATTGATGTTCTATATTATTGATCCGCTTAAAGCTGATGTACAGGCATTGACCCATGTCATGTCGCAGGAATATGCACTGCGCAACCATATTTTGGCAGTAGAAATTCAGGCAGACAAAGTTCTGATCGCCACGGATCAGCCTTATAAAACCGAATGGGTGTCGAATCTCGAGCAAAATATTTCCCCGAAAAAAATACAACGGGTATTACTGAATCCGGAACAGCTACAACGTTATATTACTGAATATTATCAGGTCAGTCGTGCAGTCAGTGGTTCACAAAAATCTTCCGCCTATGACCGGGAAAATAAGGGCGTCGAAGCCTTGCTACAGCTGGGTGACTCACAGAATCCGGATGCCAATGACCAGCATATTGTCAAACTGGTAGACTGGGTGTTGCAATTTGCCTTTGAGCAGGGCGCCAGTGATATTCACATGGAACCGCGTAAAGACACCGGCAAGATCCGTTTCCGGATTGATGGGGTGCTGCATACGATTTACAACATGCCGGCCAATACATTGACCGCCGTCATTTCCCGAATCAAGATTCTGGGCCGGATGAATGTGGCGGAAAAACGTAAACCACAGGATGGTCGACTGAAAACCCGGACGCCGAAAGGACAGGAAACTGAACTGCGTCTGTCGACCTTGCCGACCGCCTTTGGTGAAAAACTGGTAATGCGTATTTTCGATCCGGAAGTGCTGGTGAGAAGCTTCCAGCAACTCGGTTTTGAAGGCCATTTGCTCAATGACTGGAATAATCTCACCAGTCACAGTCATGGTATTATTCTGGTGACCGGCCCAACCGGTTCCGGTAAAACTACTACGCTTTATTCAACCTTGAAGCAGCTGGCGACTGAACAGGTCAACGTCTGTACCATTGAAGACCCGATCGAGATGCTGGAACCCAGCTTTAACCAAATGCAGGTCAATAATGGTATCGATCTTGGCTTCGCTGACGGCGTGCGCGCACTGATGCGTCAAGATCCGGACATTATCATGGTCGGGGAGATCCGTGATCAGGACACTGCCAATATGGCGATTCAGGCCGCATTGACCGGTCACCTGGTTCTCTCAACTTTACATACCAACGATGCGCCGTCGAGTCTGACCCGTCTGCATGATCTGGGCGTACAGCCATTTTTGACAGCAGCAACCATCTTGGGTGTTCTGGCTCAACGTCTGGTACGTAAGCTGTGTCCGCACTGCAAACAGGAAAGCTTCCTGAATGAACAGGAATGGCAGCATCTAGCTACGGATTATCCTTTGCCGCGACCGGAATTTGTCTTTAAGGCGGTGGGCTGCGAAGAATGCCGGCATACCGGCTATAAAGGCCGTATCGGGATTTATGAGTTTATGCCATTGAGTCTGACCACCAAACAGCTGATTGGTGCCGATGCCAACCTGAACCAGCTGCGTCAGCAGGCTAAAAAAGAAGGGGTAGAGCCGCTCAGAATTGCCGGGGCACGCAAGATTCTGGAAGGTGTGACCACGCTTGAAGAAGTCCTGAGAGTTGTGCCCTTAAATTAATTTTGAAAATGAAGCAATCTTAAGATTCAATTCATCTTCGGCTGTTTTAATAGCATCATCGAAACAAGGCAAGACTTTAAAGAGGTAATTGCGATGAAAATGATGATAAATACGGTTTTGGCAGCTGCATTGATGGGTTCTATCGCGACGGCTACGATAGCAAGTAGCGACACTGCTGTGAATCAGGCTGCTTTTGCTAAATCGACCACAGTCAAACAGGCACTGGCCATGAAAGATGACAGTAAGGTTCAGCTTAAAGGTTATGTCGTGAAAGCGGTCGGTGATGAAAAATACCAGTTCCGAGACAGCACAGGAACTATTACTGTTGAGATTGATGATGAACTTTGGCAAGGCAAACCGATTTCAGCCAAAACACCGGTAATCATCACAGGTGAAATCGACATTGATTATAAACCGGCAAAACGTGTTGAAATTGAGGTTGATCAGGTTCGTTTCTAATATCGCCTGATTTGCTGAAATCAATTTGAACACAGCGACAAAAAACCACATGCAAGTTACCAAAAAGCATGTGGTTTTTTTGAGTCTGGAACTTTTTCAAGGCAAGATAGAACAAGGAAGCAAACGGAGCAGAATATGCGTATTCTTTTGGCGGAAGATGATCAGTCTCAGGCAGACAGTATCCAGACTTGGCTGGAAATGGACGGTTATGTGATTGATCGGGTAGAGCGTGGTGATCATGCGATCCTAGCGATTGAGCAGCATAAATATGACTGTATTCTGCTGGATCGTGGCCTGCCGAATGCCACTGGAGATGACATTCTGAAAATTTTGCGCAGCCAACATCAAGATACGCCGGTGATTTTTATTACGGCCAAAGACAGTATTGATGACCGGGTTGAAGGTCTGGATTTAGGCGCGAATGATTATCTGGTCAAACCTTTTAGTCTGGAAGAACTTTCGGCCCGAGTTCGTGCCCAGCTCAGACAGAAGCAGCAAACACTCAATCATATCCTGTACTGGCAGGATCTCAGTCTGGACACTCAAGCCAAAACCCTGACTAAAGCGGGTCAAGCTATTAATCTGACTGCGAAAGAATTTCAGATTCTATATAAGTTGATGCAGCAGCCTGAACATATTGTCACCCGTGAACAGCTGGAAGAATCGCTGTATGCCTGGGGCGATGAAATTGAAAGTAATGCGATTGAAGTGTTTATCTATCAGCTGCGTAAAAAAATTGGCAGCCAGATGATTAAGACCATTCGCGGTCTGGGCTATCGCATGCATAAGGCTGAGGTATAAACCTATGTCAGCTGCTATTTCCTTGCAAACTAAACTGATCAAACATGCGCTGTTCAGTTCGATATTGGCTGGAATATTGGCCTGGCTGCTGTTATTGGGAATTTCCAGTTATCAAGCCAGTCAGCTGCATGATGAATTAATGGAGCAGATTTCTGAGTTACTGCTTGGCGATGTGACCCAGGCCAAAGACGCCCAGGTGGATGAACTCAGTGAACAGTTTGATATCCAGTATGCCTTGTTGCTGGGCCAGCAGGTACTGACTACTTCGATTGATGATGAATTAATTAATACCATTCCAAAAGCACAGAACAACGGCTTTCAGTTTGCTTATGAAAATGGTCATTTTATCCGGATACTGACTGCGGAAGATGACGACCTTCAGGTCAAAATCGTACAGCCACTTTCAGTACGTTTCGATGAACTCTGGCAAACTACTTTGGGCTTTGCCGGGATCTTATTCACTTTATGGCTAGTGCAATGGCTGATTCTAAGGGTCTCGGTCAAACGCCAGTTACGGCCATTAAACAAGATTTCGCGTGCCATTGGTTCCAAGACTGCTCAGGATCTGAGTCCTATTAAAACACCTGATCCTGAAATCACTGAACTGCAACCGATTATTCGTCAGTTGAATGCCATGCTCGGCCGGCTGGAAAAGTCACTGGCTGCCGAACAGCGTTTTACTGCAGATGCTTCACATGAGCTGCGTTCTCCACTGTCTGCAATTCAAATGCGTCTACAGGTTTTAAAACGCAAATATCAAGGTGATGCACAGCTCCCTCAAGCATTGCAGCTGATTCAAAATGATGTCAACCGCGGTACGCAGGTGCTGGAAAATTTACTCTTGCTGGCACGACTCGATCCGGAGCGCACAGAGCAATTACCAACGCAAACGATTAATCTTAAAAATCTGGTTCAGGAGGCTTTGCAGGCATTGCAGCCTTTTGCAGAAGAAAAAGACATTCATTGGAATCTAAACCTTGAGGATGCTGTGATCGAAGCGAATCCAGAGCTGATTTTTAGTTGTATTCGCAATCTGGTCGACAATGCTATTCGTTATACGCCGCCGCAGGGACAGGTCGAGATCCGAACGGTTGTTGAGCAGCATCAGATACAACTATTGATTGAAAACTCAGGAGAGGGGATTACTGATGATGTGCTGGAACGTTTAGGTGAACGTTTTTATCGGGCTTTGGGTACGCGAACTCAGGGTTCAGGTCTAGGTCTGTCCATTTGCCAGAAAATTATGGCACTGCATGCAGCTAAAATTGACTATGCGCCGTCGGATCTGGGCGGACTTAAAGTGTTATTAAGTTTTAAGCTTGAATAGCAAATCTCATGATCAGAAGATTAAAAAGCAGTATGCGCTGATTCATACTGCTGCTTCCCACGTTTGTTATTATTAGAACTGATTTAATTATTTGGTCAGAATAAGACGGTTATTGCGGGTCAGACGCAAGCGGTATTCTTCGCCGGCATGCATGATCCGGATTTCACGACCCAGTGCAAAAAGATTGTTGGAGTGCAGCATTGGCAAGGCATGGTGAGTATCATTGTTACGGGTAAATAGGCTAAATGGGGCGTTCATTCCGTCGACTCCGTGGTGTGTTTTGGATTGATTTAAATGATAATCATTATCGAATAGGTCTGTCAACGAAATATTGAGCAATTTATAAAAAACTCTAATTTGCTTACAATCTGTAAAACTTTAACGGTTCTGTACACCATGACTAAAGCTACGATTCATGTCGCAATTGCGCTTTTATTTTATCAAAATCAGGTTCTCGTTGGCTGGCGTGAGGCCAAGCAGCATCAGGGCAATAAATATGAATTTCCAGGCGGAAAAGTTGAACAGGGTGAGTTGCTAGTCGAAACCTGTCGCCGCGAAGTGATTGAAGAGGTGGGCGTTGATATCGAACGCTGGCATGCTTCTGATTTTATCTCCCATGAATATGAAGATCTCATCGTCAATTTGCATATTTTCCATGCTTCAGTACAGCGTGCGCAACTGGCTGAAATCAAACAGCCTTGGCGCTGGTACAGCCGGGAAGAACTTGGCCAGTTGAATTTTCCGAAAGCCAATCAGTCCATGATTCAAAAGCTGCAATGGCCGCAGCGCATCAAGATTGCTGAAGATCTGGATATCTTATCAAGCCTAGATACAGATCAAATGTTGTATTGGCGCGTGGAAGCAACGCCTGAACGGATCATGCAATTACAGCAGTATCCGGTAGATCAACTCTCCAAGTTAATTATTAATCAGCAGCTTTGGTCACAACTGAATGAATTGCAGCAGCAGACGATTTGCACGATTCATCTAAAACAGAATCAACTGATGAACTTGAAACAAAGTGAATTGAAATCTGGCTATCGTTATCTAGCGGCTTGTCATGACCTGACCGCTTTAATGCATGCAGAACAGATCGGCTGTGAAGCGGCTTTACTGAGTCCGGTACTGGCGACCGCAACGCATCCGGACACACCTGCGCTAGGTTGGGAGCAATTCAAGCAAATGGCAGAGCAGGTACAGATTCCGGTTTTTGCTTTGGGTGGAATGAAAGCTGAAGAACTTGATTATGCAAAAAGCCAGCATGCTTATGGCATTGCCGGCATTCGCTATATTTAAACACTTTATTTAGAAAATAAACTTTCTATTGGTAAGTCAGTTTCTATAGAAAATTATCTTAAAGCTTTTTGAGTGCCTGTTGGGCTTGCTGAATCGCTTTGGCATTTTTCCGCAACTGAGCAGATTTAAGGCGCACTTGCCAAAGCTGCTTTTTCATGGCACTAGATTGTGCATAACTCAGGCCACGTAAGGCAAAAGCATCGGCGCTTGCTGGCTGATTTTTACGGTTAGCAATCATACCCAAGTATAAATAGGTTTCCGGTGCCTGAGGGGCCAGTCGCTGTGCCTGAGTTGCAGACGCTTCAGCTTGAGCGAACTGCTGCTTGGTATAGGCCTGCTGGGTTTGCTGCATCAGACTTTTGAAAGCCGGCAGATTACGGCCATCATCAAACTTTTGGCTTTTCGGCTTCTGTTCAGGAATGACAATTTTCTGACGTTTGATGTCAGGACGGTCATAAGGCGTAATCACTACGCTGTCTGGCGTTTTTGCCTTAGGTTTTTCCGTCGCAGGCTTGACTGGGGTAACTGGCTTTTCTGGCTCAGAGATACTTTGGCAGCCCACCAGACTGAGGATGAGCAAACCAGGGAGGATTTTTCTTAACATAAACATAGACTCAATTAATGGCTATAACTTCCACTGGCGATAATACGGGTTTCGCTCTCAAGATCGCGTTCTATTTCTGTTTCACTTTCTTGTATGTAGCGACTCATATCATCCTGTTCAGCATCAGATGGCGCAGGTTCTGAATCAATATCATAAGGTTCCGTCGCATAATGCGAGATGCCGCAGGCAGTCGCCTGATTTGGCAGGGCATGACGCGAAATCGGGATATACATGGCGCCTTCACAGCCTTGTGCAGACAATAAACCCGTATGACGATCTAGCCAATGCCATTCGATTTCATTCGGCTGTGGCAGATTCACCGGTTTCTGGCGCAACTGTTTCATGACATTGGTCCAAACGGGCAGGGCACCTGAAGAACCGGTTAAGCCAGTGACTTTGTTGTCATCCAGACCGAGCCAAACCACGGTCATATAATTACCTGAGTATCCGGCAAACCATGAGTCACGGCTGTCATTCGTAGTACCTGACTTACCAGCAAGATTCAGACTGCGTGGTAAGCTGTTATAGGCTGCACGACCTGTACCATTCGACATGACCTCTTGTAAGCCATAATTCAGGGCATAAGCAGAAGCTGGATCAATGGTCGGTTGTACACTCAGGCTATAACGATCCAGAGAGCGGCCGTTGGCATCCACCACAGAGCGGATGGCTTTGGTTGGGTATTTAAAGCCGCCTGTAGCAAAGTTGCCGTAAATATTCATCACTTCCATCGGGGACATATCTACCGCACCCAAGTAAATCGATGGATAAGATGGAATATCTGAGGTCACACCAAATTTTTTCAGATGATTAATAAAGGTGGACAGACCAAATTCTTGTGCTAAACGCACAGTGGACAGGTTATAAGATTGCGATAAGGCTTGTGACATTGGAATGACACCATGTCCGCGACCACTATAGTTTTTCGGCGTCCAGGTTTTGCCATCACTCTTGATGCTGATTTCACTGTCTTCAATTGGGCTTGCCCAGTGATAACGGTTCGATTCCAGGGCACTCAGGTAGATCACCGGTTTTAGCAGGGAACCGACTTGACGCTTGGCATCGACTGCACGGTTAAAGCCGGTAAAATCTTGAGTAGAACCTACTGCGGCTACCAGCTCACCATTTTCCGGATGCGATACCAATACCGCACCTTGTAAATCTTTCAGGCGACCCGGATTGGATTTACTTAAACGCGCCACCGTCTCTTTAAAGCTGTCCTGAATTCTGGTTTGGGCTAAAGGATCTAAAGTGGTGAAAATTCGCAGACCCTGATTGGTCAGATCGGTTTCCTGATAATCTGTACGTAATTGACGACGTACGATATCCAGAAAATCCGGGAAGCGGGCAGGGCCTAAAGTCGGTTTTGAAATAACATTTAACGGACGTGCGGTTTCTTTTTCATATTGTTCCTGAGTCAGATAGCCCATCACCAGCATATTATTCAGGACGATATCACGGCGTTTTTTCGCACTTTCAGGATTGCGCCATGGATTGTATAGACTCGGGCCTTGGACTAAACCCACCAAAAATGCTTGCTGGGAAATATTCAGTTCACGCAGTGGCAGGCCAAAATAAAACTGCGATGCCAGACCATAACCATTAATGGAGTAGTTACCATTCTGGCCGAGATTTACCTCATTCAGATAAGCTTCTAGAATTTCATTCTTGTCATAATGCAATTCAATCAGCATCGCCATAAAGGCTTCATTCACTTTACGTTTTAAGGTGCGCTCAGGGGTTAAATAGAAATTTTTGACCAGCTGCTGGGTCAAGGTTGAGCCACCCTGACGTTTACCACCGGTAATATTGCTGACTACGGCACGTGCAATACCACGCGGTGAAACCCCATGATGCTCATAGAACTTACGGTCTTCGGTCGCGATCAGCGCTTCGATCAAGGGCTTAGGCACTTTATTTAGCTTGATCAGCACACGGTCTTCGTTATGCTGCGGATAAATCCCACCAATTAATAAAGGTTCTAAACGCGCAATCCCGCTTGAAGACGGTTTGGTTGCGCTGACTTCTGCAATCTGTTCACCGCTGAAACTGACTTTCAATATTTGTTCCGGTTCAACCCGGTCACCAAAATCAAAGCCGCGTGTATGCACATACAGGGTATTACCCGTGGTGACAAAGTTGCCTGATTTAGTATAACTATCCGAATTTTTATAACCGAGTAATTTTAATTCTTGTTGGAAATCCTGCAGGCTGACTGGGGCATTCACGTACACTTCCATCGGACGTGCGAAGACCTTGGCCGGAATATCCCAGCGCTGACCTTCAAACTTGTCGCGTACAATATTGTCTAATCTAATCAAATAGATACTAAATGCTACAAAGATAGAAATGACAATAATAGAAAAAATTAAGGCAAGAAACCCCATGCCACGTTCAGATTTCATAAATACTTATAAGATCCTGTGAAATTGTGCTAATCATGCGAAGCTTTTCATTATTTTGCAATATTTAATCAAGAAATGCGCTTAAAATTAAAATGAAACCCCACAATTTCTCCTTAATTCGAATATATTTCAAATAATTTCCTACCTATGAAGCACTGTTATAAATTGTCATCCAGGTATAGCTTAATGTTATGATAAGCAGGATTCGTAGCGGAGCGACGACACTGGTGCAAATTTCCCATAAGACCTTTCGAAATATCGGGTTAATAGGACGTCCTGATAAATCGTCGGTGGTTGAAACCTTATGCCTTATTCACGATCATCTTCTCAATTTAGGCCTACACCCAGTTTTTGATGCAGCGACAGCTGAACTTGTTCCCTATCAAAATACCCAAACCGTCAGTCGTGCCTTATTGGGTGAGGTGGTGGATCTGGTGATTGTCGTGGGCGGTGACGGCTCGCTATTACATGCAGCACGCGCCTTGGTCAAGTACAATACCCCGGTGATCGGGGTTAACCGTGGTCGTCTGGGTTTTTTAACGGATATCAAGCCGACTGAAGTGATATTCAAGCTGGATCAGGTATTAAAGGGTGACTTTCAGACTGAGCGACGCTTTTTACTCGAAGTCGAAATTCGCTCCAAAGGTGAAGTGATTTACGATGCCATTGCTCTAAATGATGTGGTGCTACATTCAGGGAAATCGGTACATATGATCGATTTTGAACTGAATATTGATGGACAATATGTCTATCGTCAGCACAGCGATGGCCTGATAGTCTCTACGCCGACTGGTTCTACGGCTTATGCGCTTTCTGGTGGTGGCCCGATTGTACATCCAAGTATGGATGCGATTGCCTTGGTACCGATGCATCCGCATACCTTGTCTTCACGCCCGATTGTGGTCGGTGGACATAGTGAAATTAAATTACTGATTCGTGAAAATCGCGTACTGCCGATGGTTAGTGCGGATGGACAACACAGTGTGTCTTTGAATGTGGGTGATAGCGTCCATATTCGCAAGCATCCCTTTAAACTGAATCTTCTGCATCCACCGGGTTATGACTTTTATAATGCCTGTCGAACCAAACTGGGGTGGAATCAGGACTTTGATTATTTTAAGCAGGATTAAATCATGAATATTGAACAAATGCTTGCCGTACTCAATCCTGAGATTGTTGAACGCCTAAGAACAGCAGTCGAAATTGGAAAGTGGCCAAACGGTGTAGCCTTGACACCAGAACAACGTCAGACCTGTATGCAGGCAGTGTATGCCTGGGAAATGAAAAACCTGCCTGAAAATGAGCGCAGCGGTTATATCGATCGCGGTACTAAAGAAGAGGGTGAAGAGTGTGATGATGATCATCACAAGAATGAACCTGAATTCAAGCCGATTCGTTTTGTTTAAGGCTTAATTCCCAGCCAATAGCAATACAATTAAAAAAAGCATTGTTCATTCACTGAACAATGCTTTTTTCTTTTGCACAAGATTAAACCGTGTGGCGATTCGCCCATAAGATTTTGGCTTTTTGCATCGCAGCTTCAAAGCTGTCACACACGCCCATGGTATATAGCGCAATGCCCATAGTTTCTATCACTGCAATCTCGCCATAATCATGGCTTTGCTGACCGTCCCAGACAGCCTTAAATAGCGCCAGATCCAGTTCTTCTTCAATTGGACTGCGGTTGTCAGTGAGCTTTGGCAATTCATGCTCATAGAGCAGGCCATCTTTAATGCCACAGATGAGCGTTTTGGCATCCGGATTACGCTCGAATTCGCCCCCTTCACCTTTAATCACGGCACTATTTTTATAGCCCAAGCGGAAAGCTGCTTGCTGATGCGAACCACGATATGCTGGATGGAAAATGGCTTGCAGGGTTGCTTTGGCATTAAAGGGATTGATCAGACGCGCCAGGGTATGAATTGGGGAGCGTAAGCCCATGACATTACGCAGCGCAATCAAGTCCGCAAGAATCGGAGAAATTACTTCTAACGGTATGTAAGCAAAATTTTGTTGTAGAAGTTGCTGTTCAACCTCGGCATCATTTTGACAGATTGGATAGCCTAAGTAAGTCAGCACCTGTTCGGTGTAAACGCGGTTCATGGTATGGCCCGAGGCACCATGCATCACAATATTATAACCATGCTTGGCCAGTGTCAGGGCTGCCAGAATAAACCATGGATAATGCTTGCGCTTGCCCGCATATGAAGACCAGTCCAGATCGACATCCAGTTTTTTGAAACTCAGCTGGTCACGTGTCGCCTGTACAAAACCGGCCAACTCATCTACAGATTCTTCCTTGACCCGCAATAACATCAAGAATGCACCTAACTGCACATCCAGCACTTCATTTTTCAAAATCATACTGAAGGCTTGATAGGCTTCATCATAGCAGAGAGAGCGGGCGCCATTTTTCCCTTTACCCACAATGCGTACATATTGGGCAAAGGGATGTTCGAAATCTTTATAAATATTTCTTTTGGTATTCATAACTTTTTACAGCTTGCAGAAAATATTAATGTCAAGGGAGAGGGTGAAAATCCATAAACATTTCAGTATACGTAAAACAATCAGTTAAATCTGATTATCGACTAATGTCTAATCTATTCTGGTTAAAACATAAACAAGCGCATAATAAGTTATGCACATTTAGTCTGAATATTCGGTAAAATTTAGGCAATTTTTAGAGTCTGTTTAATTTTTCTTAATCTCTTTCTCCCATTTAATACTTTGGTCTGATACTTGAGTGTCAGATTCAATGCATGGCTGATTATCATTTTTGAACATTCTCTTGAGCCTTTTGAGACTTGATCCGGTTCATCCTGAGAAGGGATGAAGAGGTCAGTATATTTCTCAAAATGGTCTTTCTTATTTTTGATATCGTTCAAGTAGATTTATTATGGCGAAACAACCAATTTATAAGTCACTGTATTTTCAAGTGATTGTGGCCATTATCGCAGGTATTCTGGTCGGGCATTTTTCGCCTAGTGGTACGCAAATTATCAATGGCGTAGAACAGCATGTCCCTGGCTTGGGCGAACAGCTTAAACCGCTTGGTGATGCATTTATCCGTCTGATTAAAATGATTATCGCACCTGTAATTTTCTGTACCGTAGTGAGCGGTATTGCAGGTATGGAAAGCATGAAATCAGTCGGTAAAACTGGTGGTGTGGCTTTACTTTACTTCGAGATCGTATCCACGATTGCTTTGGTCATCGGTCTGGTCGTGATTAACATCGTCAAGCCTGGTGTGGGCATGAACGTTGATCCTGCTTCACTGGATACTAGTGGCATCAGTAAATATGTTGCTTCAGGTGAGTCACAATCGACTATCGACTTCCTGATGAACATTATTCCAAATACGGTTGTGGGCGCATTTGCGGAAGGCGAAATCCTGCAGGTTCTATTGTTCGCGATCATCTTTGGTTTTGCACTGCATAAGCTCGGTGATCAAGGCAAGCCAGTCCTGAAACTCATCGACCAGATTTCACATGTGTTTTTCAACATCGTGAACATGGTGATGAAACTTGCTCCAATTGGTGCATTTGGTGCAATGGCGTTTACAATTGGTAAATATGGTATTGGTTCTCTTGCTCAGCTGGCACAGTTGATCATTTGTTTCTATGTTACCTGCGTACTGTTTATTTTCATCGTATTGGGCTCAATTGCGCGTTTCGCAGGGTTCAGCATCATGAAGATGATCCGCCTGATTCGCGAAGAACTTCTGATTGTACTGGGGACGTCATCTTCAGAATCAGTACTGCCACGTATGTTGAAGAAACTGGAACTTGCCGGTGCAGAGAAGTCGGTGGTAGGTCTGGTGATTCCAACTGGTTATTCATTTAACCTGGATGGTACGTCGATTTACTTGACGATGGCTGCAATCTTTATTGCGCAAGCAACCAATACGCAACTTGACTTGTCTCATCAAATTACCCTGCTTCTGGTACTTCTGATCTCATCTAAGGGTGCGGCAGGCGTGACTGGTTCAGGCTTTATTGTGATGGCGGCAACTTTGGCTGCTGTAGGGAATATTCCTGTTGCAGGTCTGGCATTGATTCTCGGTATCGATCGTTTCATGTCTGAAGCTCGTGCCTTGACCAATCTGGTCGGTAACTCTTTGGCGACTTTAGTGGTTGCGAAATGGGTGGGCCAGTTAGATATGGACAAGCTGAACTATGCTTTAGCAAATCCTGCAGAAATTGATGAAAAAATGGCGCAAGAAGGCAATAACGCTCACTAAGTTTGAGTCTGTTTTTAGTGTCTAAAAGGGAAGCTTCGGCTTCCCTTTTTTATTGACTGTGAAGTTAGTAAAAAGATGAATGCCGGCACATGACAGGGATCATGAAAGTCGATAGTCTGTGAAAAGGAAACTAAAATGATAAACAACAAGGACAATAGAATGCTTGCCTACGATGCCGATCTAGAATTATTCCGCGATAATTTTAAACGCTTTATGAACGAACATGTCGTGCCGTACTATGACCAGTGGGAACGTGAAGGTTTGATGCCGCGTTCAGTCTGGAATGCGCTCGGTGAAAATGGCTTCTTGTGTGTGGATGTTCCGGAAGAATATGGTGGCTATGGGGTGCCGACCGATTATTCATTGATGCTGATCGAAGAATCTGCACGTGCCGGATACAGTGCCATTGCCACAGGTCTGTCTTGCCATTCTGATATTGCAGCACCGTATATCCTGCATATCGGTACCGAAGAACAGAAAAAATACTGGTTACCAAAAATGGTCACCGGTGAAGTGGTCGGTGCGATCGGCATGACTGAACCGGGTGCTGGTTCAGATTTGCAAGCTATGCGCACCAGTGCCATCTTGCAGGATGAACATTATCTGTTAAATGGCTCAAAAACCTTCATTTCCAATGGTCAGCATGCTGACTTAGTGGTGCTTGCCGTCAAAACCGATCCGCAAGCCCGTGCCAAAGGCGTTTCATTGTTGCTGGTCGATACCCATCTGGAAGGCTTTAAAAAAGGCACCAATTTGGACAAGATTGGTCTGCATGCTCAGGATACGTCTGAACTGTTCTTCGACAATGTCAAAGTGCCAAAGGAGCAATTACTGGGTCAGCCGGGACAGGGATTTGCTTACCTGATGCAGGAATTGCCGCGTGAGCGTACCGCCATTGCTGCCACCGCTCTAGGCGCCATTCGTGGATCTATTGATGTGACCACACAGTATGTGAAAGAGCGTCAGGCTTTTGGTCAGGCGATCGGTCAATTCCAGAATACCCGTTTTGTGCTTGCGCAAGCGAAAATTGATGAATTGGCGACCGCAGCATTTTATAACCAGAATCTTGAGCTTTATATGCAAGGGAAACTGGATGTAGAAACTGCAGCGGCATTGAAGAGCTTTTCTACCGATATGCAGATGAAAATCGCGGACAATCTCCTGCAATTATTTGGGGGTTATGGCTATATGACTGAATATCCAATTTCACGTTTCTTCGTTGATGCGCGGATCCAGCGGATTTATGGGGGTACCAATGAAATCATGAAGGAGATTGTGGCCCGCGGTCTGTTAGGGCGTTAATAGCTCAACCATAAAAAAGAGTCCCGAAGGACTCTTTTTTATAGGGGAGAACATGGCCAAGATGGGAAATATTTTTTAAGACTTTATGATTTTAAAACATCCAAACATTCATGAATAAAAATGGGTAAATCATTGGGTAGACGCGATGAAATCAACTGATTATTGTCATTCACCAGTTCTGCATCATAATACGTTCCACCGGCACGTTGTACGCGACTGGCATGCGCGCGAATACTGGTAATAATTCGATTTTTTAGTACATCCGCTTCGCACAGTAATAATGATGCATCACATAAACTAAAGATGGTTTTCTTGGCCTGGTTAAAAGCTTGGATAAATTGAAGCACCCGGAGATCGGTAGATAAAGAAACTGCAGATTCACCGCCAGGAATCAGCAAGGCATCAAAATCATCAATACTGATTTGTTCGATGTCCCGGTCAATCGTCACTGCAGAACAGCCATGCAGACCATAGACCACTTTTCCTGCATTAAACTCAATATTACAGATGCTATGCTTTGCTTCCAGCAAGGCTGCAACGGGTTCAAGATATTCCTGATCTTCAAAATTATTCGTCAAAAGTACAGCTATTCTTTTTGGCATGACTGACACCCAAACGCTTGTTTTAAGTTAGACTATCTATGATTGGTTAAAAAATCGTCTCTGCTTTGTAATTGAGTAGTGATTTAATGTAAAAAAATAAGTGAAATCAAAGAGAAGTCGATAAAAATGGGGTTACAGAGTGTGCATTTTATTGTGAAATCTATCTTAGATATGAATGGTTCAAAAATGACGTTTGAAAAGCAATTATTTTAATTTTCTTATGCTTAAAACCGCTATATAGATTAAGAAATAGTGATATTTCATCTTCCTTAAAATCAGTTAATATGGAGAGGCAAAGTTTACAATTTAATAATGTAAATCAAGCAGAAAAGCTGAAGTAAATGTTACCAGATATGACCAAAAGCGATAAACGGTTAAAATCAACTGTATGTTTTTAAGACTTAATCTACCAATGTCATATTGCGTAACATTTGAAAGCTCACTATTGTTATACTGAACAGATAAGGTTTATGAAGGGCGACAGAACAATGATCAACGACGATCAAAACACCACGACTTCTCTTGATTTGGCAAAAATTCGTGAAGATATCGATTCTGTTGATCAGCAAATTCAGCAATTGATTAACCGTCGGGCACGTTTGGCTGAAGCTGTGGCAAAAGCAAAGTTTGCCTCAGAAGAGAATCCGCTGTTTTACCGTCCAGAACGTGAAGCTCAGGTTTTGCGTAATGTCATGGAACGTAATGAAGGGCCATTGTCTGATACCACCATGGCACGTCTGTTCCGTGAAATCATGTCGGCCTGTCTTGCACTCGAAGCGCCGCAAAGCATTGCTTTCTTGGGACCAGTCGGGACCTATACTCATTCTGCGGTACTCAAGCACTTTGGCCATGATGCTGTGGTTCGTCCTTTACCGACCATTGATGAAGTTTTCCGTGACGTGGAAGCGGGTAGTGCCCATTATGGTCTGGTGCCGGTAGAAAATTCCTCTGAAGGCGTGGTTAACCATACTTTAGACTGTTTCAAAACCTCAAACCTGAATGTGATTGGCGAAGTTGAATTACCGATTCACCATCAGTTCCTGATTTCTGAAAATACCCGTAAAGACAGCATCAAACAGATTTATGCGCATCAGCAGACTTTGGCACAGTGCCGTAAGTGGCTGGATGCGCATTATCCAGGTGTGGAACGTGTCGCTTTAAGTTCCAATGCGGAAGCAGCGCGCCGTATTCGTAATGAATGGCATTCTGCCGCGATTGCCTCTGAAATTGCTGCGAGCATTTATGATCTCGAAATCATGCATAGCAATATCGAGGATAATCCGGAAAATACCACACGCTTCCTGGTGATTGGCCGTGAAAAAGTGCCACAAAGCGGTAATGACAAGACTTCATTACTGATTTCAGCACATGATCGTGCCGGGGCTTTGCTGGAAATTCTGGCGCCATTTGCCAAGCATAATATCAGTCTGACCAGCATTGAAACCCGTCCTGCACTTCCTGAAAAATGGGCTTATGTGTTCTTCATTGATCTTGAAGGCCATATTGAGCAGGAACACGTGAAAGCAGCCATTGAAGAAATTCGTCCTTTGGTCAAAGAGGTTCGCGTACTCGGTTCATATCCTGCAGCTGTACTTTAAGTCAGCTATCCGTGGTCAGGGCGAGGGTGCTGACCACTGTTTTATATTTAAAATTGGAAGTCTAAAATGTCGTTTGTTCCAGCTAATTCAGGCATCTCAAAATTAAAGCCATATCAACCGGGTAAGCCGATCAGTGAACTTGAGCGCGAGTTGGGTCTTACTGATATCGTTAAACTGGCTTCAAATGAAAACCCGCTGGGTTGTTCAGATAAAGTCAAAGAAGCGGTCGCTGCGGAAATTGCTGAAATTGGCCGTTATCCAGATGGTGGTGGTTTTATCCTGAAAGATCAGATCAAAACCCAGTTTGGTTTTAATCATGATCAGATTACCTTGGGGAATGGTTCAAACGACTTACTGGAAATGTTTGCCCGTGCATTCGTTTCAGAAAATGATTCGGTGGTGTATAGCCAGCATGCTTTTGCGGTTTATGCATTGGTAACTCAAGCCATTAATGCGCAAGCGATTGAAGTACCAGCTAAAGGCTTCTCGCATGACTTGGAAGCAATGGCGGCTGCCATTCAGGACAACACCAAACTCGTTTTCATTGCAAACCCGAATAATCCGACGGGAACCTGGTTCGAAGAAGCTGAATTTGAAGCTTTCATGCAAAAAGTTCCTGCTAATGTCATCGTGGTTCTGGATGAAGCCTATGTGGAATATTTCCCGGAAAACTTCAACAGCTTGAAATTCCTTGCGCAATATCCAAACCTGATCGTTAGCCGTACTTTGTCGAAGTGTTATGGTTTGGCTGCACTACGTGTTGGTTTTGCTCTGGCTTCAGTTGAAGTGACAGATTACCTGAACCGTATTCGTCAACCATTTAATGTCAACCATTTAGCGATGGTCGCTGCGGTGGCTGCACTGAAAGATGAAGACTTTATCGCGCGTTCTCGTGAAGTGAATAAAGCCGGTATGGCGCAACTTGAAGCTGGCTTTAAGGCTTTGGGTCTTAACTATGTGCCTTCACGTGCCAACTTTATTCTGGTAGATGTACAGGCAGACCCATCAGCAACCTTCAATGGTTTGCTCAAACAAGGGGTGATTGTGCGTCCGGTTGGTATTTCAAATCACATTCGCGTATCGATTGGTACTGAAGCAGAAAATGCGAAATTCTTGAGCGCATTGGCTAAAGTACTCGGTTTAGAGGCAAAAGCTTAAACCATGTCGCAGCCACTGTTTGAAAAAGTTGCATTTATCGGGCTTGGACTGATTGGTTCAAGTCTGGCGCGTGTCATTCGAGCCGAGCATTTGGCCAATGACATCGTTGCATCGACACGTTCACAAAAGACTTTGGAAGATGCTAAATCTCTTGGCCTGATTTCCGAAGGCTATGCCGATCCTGTAGAGGCGGTCAAAGGCGCTGATCTGGTGGTACTGGCATTGCCGGTACGTGCCACGCAAAAGGTGCTGGAAGCTATCAAGCCTTATTTATCTGCCAATACCATTATTACTGATGTGGGTAGTACCAAAGGTAATGTGGTCGATGCAGCGAAAGCGGTTTTTGGCGATGAACTGCCTGAAGGTTTTGTACCGGGCCATCCGATTGCAGGTGCCGAGCATACCGGGGTGCATGCAGGTAAAGTTGATTTATTTGCCAATCACAAGGTGATCTTGACGCCACTGCCAAGCAGTGCAGACTGGGCCGTCGATAAACTGATTCAGCTGTGGCAAGCGGCGAAAGCCGAAGTGATTTGCATGGATGTCGACAAGCACGATGAAGTGCTGGCGCATACCAGTCATCTTCCGCATCTTATGGCATTCAACTTGGTTGAACAATTGGCCAAGCGTGAAGACAATTTAGATATATTTCGTTATGCTGCGGGTGGTTTTCGGGATTTCTCGCGAATTGCCGCCAGCGATCCACAAATGTGGCATGACATCTTTTTTGCTAATAAAAAAGCAGTTCTGAATGCTGTTGATGGCTTTGAACAGCAGCTCGCGATTATCCGCAAATTGATTGAAGATGAAGATTCCCACGCATTGATGGGCTTATTGGGTCATGCGCAGGCAGCTCGCCAGCATTTCAACCATATGCTCGCCAAGAAACCTTTCATGGAGAAAAATAAAGTGACACAACAATTTACCATTCAGCCGGGTGCCAAGAAATTTCAGGGTAAATTTACCGTGCCAGGTGACAAATCTGTGTCACATCGCTCGATCATGTTTGGTGCGATTGCAGAAGGTACCACACATGTGACCGGCTTTTTGGAAGGTGAGGATGCTCTAGCGACACTGCAAGCTTTCCGTGATATGGGTGTGAGCATTGAAGGCCCTAAAAATGGTGAAGTGACCATTCATGGTGTTGGCATGCATGGCCTTAAAGCGCCACAGTCTGCCATTTATATGGGCAACTCGGGCACTTCAATGCGTTTGTTGTCGGGTATGCTGGCTGCACAAAAATTTGATTCAGTCATGACTGGTGACGCATCTTTATCCAAGCGTCCAATGGAGCGTATTGCCAAGCCTTTACGTGAAATGGGTGCGCAAATTCAGACCACAGGTGAACGCGGTACACCACCTGTATCCATCACCGGCAATCAAAACCTTAAAGGGATTCAGTACGATTTGCCAATGGCCTCTGCTCAGGTGAAATCAGGGATTCTACTTGCAGGTCTATGGGCGGAAGGTGAAACTTCGGTGACTGAACCAGAACCAACACGCGACCATACTGAACGTATGCTACGTGCATTTGGTTATGAAGTGAAAACAGAAGGCAACCGAATTTCCCTGCAAGGTGGCGGCAAGTTAGTGGGTACCAATATTCAAGTGCCTTCAGATATTTCTTCAGCAGCCTTCTTTATGGTGGGTGCGGCCATTACTGAAAATTCGGACGTCACCCTTGAAGCGGTAGGCATTAACCCGACCCGTACTGGTGTGATTGAAATCCTCAAGCAAATGGGTGCGGACATTACAGTTGAAAACGAGCGTATTGCGGGCGGTGAACCGATTGCAGATATTCGTATTCGTGGTACACGTACGCTCAAAGGCATTCATATGCCAGAAGATCAGATACCATTGGCAATTGATGAATTCCCGGCGTTATTTATTGCAGCTGCATGTGCTGAAGGTCAGACGATTTTGACCGGCGCTGCCGAGCTTCGCGTAAAAGAATCGGATCGTATTCAGGTCATGGCAGATGGTCTTCAAACCATGGGTATTGACTGTACCCCAACGGACGATGGCATCATCATTGAAGGTAAGGGCAAGTCCGGTGACTGGTCGCCAATCTTTAGCGGTGGTGAAATTGAATCGCATCATGATCACCGTATCGCGATGAGTTTTTCAATTGCCGGTTTGCGTAATTCGGAGCAGATCAAGATTGTCGGTACTGAAACGGTCGCAACCAGTTTCCCGACCTTCACAGAATTAACCTCAATCGCAGGATTGCCAATTCAAGTGTCAGAATAATTTTTAAAATTATGTGAAACAGCCAAGCTTTTGCTTGGCTGTTTTGTTTATATTGCTTATGCTAAACCCATATAAGAAAAAAGCCATTTGGAAGTAGCGATGCGAAAATTAAAATTCATGGCCAATACCCAGAGCCAAACACCACGGGATGGTCAGGAAACCCAGGAATATGTAGCACATTTGCTTGCCGAAAAATTAGGCAAATATGGTTTTCAGACCTTAAGCCAAAGTGGAGCTCAGGTTGCCGTCAGCGTGGAAGAACATGCGCTGCCTTTATCGGTGAGTTGTGAAACCAGAGATGAACAAGGGCATCTGGTCTGTGAAATTGCCTCATATCCTGAAGAAGAACAGGACTGGCTGGATCGTATCACCGAAAGAAGTTTGCTTAATCAGCTTGCACAGGCAGTGGAAACCTCTCTAAAAGAGCAGGAAAGCTTTAGCGAGTTTGAATGGAAGAGCTAATTCAACAGAATCAATCAGCTTTGCCTACACTGCAAAGTCAACGCTTGATCCTGAATTGTTTTAAATCAGCCGATGCCAAAGAAACTTATGCTTCAATTACGCCGAGTTTGACACGTTTTATGGCGTGGGACCCACCACAATCTGAACAGGGATTTGCAACAGTCTGGCAAAATTGGCTGGAAAATATGACTGATTATAAAGAATATGTATTTGTGATCCGTCATATTGAAACACAAGAATTTATTGGGCTATGTGGTTTGCATCGACTTCATGATGAAATACCTGAAGTCGGTATTTGGATTCGTGAAACTGCGCATGGTCATCATTATGGACATGAGGCAGTGCATTGTGTTGTGGCCTATGCTTTTAATACATTAGGGATTCAAGTCTTAAGCTACCCGGTAGCAGAAGAAAACTGGGCTAGCCGTAAAATTGCAGAACGCTTGGGTGGAAAAATTCTCCGTTACATCGATAAGCCTAAATATCGGGCTGTGATGTATGAAATTTTTGCAGAAGATTTTGTCTTTTAATAAAAAAACCCATCATCTGATGGGTTTTTTTATTTAGCCGAGCGCTAAATATCGGGTCATTGCGATCCGCAATTGCTTTAAATAGCCGGTAAAGAAATGGTTGGCACCAGGTAATACGGTCACTAAATGGCGTTGTGGTTTTGCCCATTCAATCATATCTGAGAGCAAAGTCACTTCATCGGCTTCACCATGAATGAACAGGATGTCGCCTTTAATTGCAGGCGTAACATAATGGCGAATACCAGCCACTGTTGCAGTTGGCAGACCGCATAAAATGGTTTGCTTTGGTTGCAGTTCTACGGGTAAGGCTGCATAGCTTTTTGCCATGACATGCGCACCAAAACTAAAACCACCTGCATAAAAAGGCAGGGCAATATGCTGGTTGCGAGCGAACCGAATGACTTCTAATACATCATCCGTTTCACCGAAGCCCTCGTCATGTATACCTTCACTTTGACCAGAACCACGGAAACTTGGACGATACACAATACAGCCACGTTCCAGATACATTTGTGCCAGTAAAACCGGAACCTTATGTTGTGGTGTACCGCCTTGCAATGGATGGGGGTGACAAACTACCGCGAATCCTTTCACTTCACCCTGAGGATAATCCACAAAAACTTCAATCTGACCCGCAGGCCCTTGAAGAAAAATTTGCTCGGGCATATAAAAACCGATGATTAACAGGAGAATCGTGCATTTTAACGATTATGGTGAATAAAAACATGAATTGGAATTAAAATAAGCAGACTGATATAGTTTGATTAATCATTTTTTGACCAGGTTGCCATGCTCGCTTTAATTTCTCCAGCCAAAACTCTCGATTACGATACTCCATTACCGACTGACCAATTTACTCAAGCGAGATTATTAGAACATTCACAGGACTTGATTAAAGTTTGTCGCACACTTTCTGCAACAGAAATTTCCAGCTTAATGAGTGTCAGTGAAAAAATTGCCAGTTTAAATACCGCACGTTTCAATGACTGGCAGCCAGATTTTAATTTAGCCAATGCCCGTCAGGCGATTTTTGCATTTAAGGGTGATGTCTATACCGGACTGGATGCCTATAGTTTGAAGCACGAAGATCTGCACTATGCACAAGACCGTTTACGTATGTTGTCTGGATTATATGGACTGTTACGTCCTTTGGATCTAATGATGCCGTACCGTCTGGAAATGGGAACCAAGTTAGCCAATTCCCGTGGGCATAATCTATATGAGTTCTGGGCTCATCACATTACTGATCTGATTAATCAGGATCTAGCAGCAGCAAATTCTGAAATCCTGGTGAATATCGCCTCTGATGAATATTACAAATCAGTCAACGAGTGCAAAATTCAGGCAGACATTATCAAGCCGGTATTTCTGGATCAGAAAAATGGCAAATATAAAGTGATTAGTTTCTATGCCAAAAAAGCACGCGGTCTCATGGCGCGTTTTATGATTGAAAATAAAATTGATCGTATAGAGGGGCTAAAAGCTTTTAATACTGATGGCTATTATTTTGATGCAGACAGTTCACTCAAAGGAGAACTGGTGTTCAAGCGTGATGAACAACTGAGTGCATAAATGAGATGATTCCCAGTATCCAGCATGAGGATATGTATGCCGGATATTGGGATGTCTTTATCATGGTTAGGTTCTTAAATAGTGTTCAACGATTTGACTCTATGATGAGTGAAGTGTGGATGAACTGCATAATGAAAACTTCAAGATCTGTAATTTTTGAATATCAGGCAGAGTTTCAAGATAATTAAAAATAAAAAATATCGTTAAACACTTTGAAATCCCTCGCAAAATCTCCCTTATTTAGATCATTTTATTTTAAAAATTAAAGTTGAGCATTCTTGGAAAAGGCCGATAAAATAAACCGAAATAAGTTCTATTGAATAGGTTAGATTTCATTTATCTACATATTTTAATTTTGAATAAACTTCTTTTAGGTGGTTTAAAAAATATATTAAATTCAATTATTTAGTTTTTTTTAAAAGGATTTTTAATAGGATCGATTTTTTGAAAAAAGAATTATAAATTAATTAAGTATTAATAAATAAAACGACATAAAATTAATATTTATAGGATAAATAAATGCCTTCTATCGGGTTAAATGTAAACTATGTCACAAGTTTGTTAGGTTTTTTGTTAGCATAATTGCATAGTGTTACAAAGCAGCATAATAAAAATGAAAATATATGCTATCCCTGTTTTTGCCTTAATGATCAGTTTATTAGGATTTTGTGTCCATAAACAGTCCGAAATCAGAAAATATGAAAAGATCCGTCATGTCTTGAACGATGGACGTGATTCAAGCAAATTGCTGGAATCCAATCGGCATCGACATTAAGCAGGCTAGACAATCTTCTTTCGTTGATTGGGCTAAAATGATAAAATTAAATCAATAATAAATATAATAAAAATTTAAAGTATTCATTTAAGATATATTAATTTCTAATAAAGTGTAAAATCTAAGAAGCAATAAGAAATCAATGTGTTATAATTTGCCAACGATCAGGATGAAGCAGAATTCATCTTGTTAAGCATTTGGTTTAAATCAAGAAAATAAAGCTGCATAAAGGTTATGCAGCTTTTTTGTTTAGATTTTTTTTTGGGTTTTTATAGCATAGCCCTGGGGCTGTAAGCTGTTCCAACATTTTAACCCGTCAAATGGCTATGCTGGCATATTCGTTGCTAACACATCCTTAAAATTGATGAATTTTTTTTATAAAATTTCATTTATTTGACGGCTTGCTTAAAGCATAAAGTTTACTCAATAGGGGCTAGGTCATGACGACTCCTAATCCATCTTCAGAAAGTATGCTTGAACGTCTGTTTAAACTGAGTGAAAACAAAACCAGTTTCCGTACAGAAGTTCTTGCCGGTGTAACTACATTCTTAACGATGTGTTACATCATTATTGTCAATCCAATGATTTTGTCCGAAACGGGGATGGATCATGGGGCTGTCTTTGTAGCAACTTGTCTTGCAGCCGCGATTGGCTGTTTAGTTATGGGTTTGATTGCAAATTATCCAATTGCACTTGCACCAGGCATGGGCTTAAATGCCTTCTTTACCTATTCCGTCTGTTTGGGAATGGGTGTGCCTTGGCAAACAGCACTCGGGGCTGTGTTTATCTCGGGTCTTGTGTTTATTGCGATTAGCATGTTCAAAATCCGTGAAGCCATTGTCAATGCGATTCCAATGTCGCTGAAACTGGCCATCGGTGGTGGTATTGGCTTATTCCTTGCGCTGATTGCTTTGAAAAATGCCGGCCTGATTGTGGATAATCCTGCTACGTTGGTAGGTTTGGGCGATTTAAAACAACCATCGGTTTTGCTTGCATTATTTGGTTTCCTTCTGGTTGTTGTGATGCATCACTTTAAAGTGCGCGGTGCGATCATCATCAGTATTTTGGTGTTAACCGGTATTTCAGCAGCATTGGGTCTGAGTGAATTTAAAGGTGTGGTTGGCGCAGTGCCATCGATTGCACCCACATTTATGCAAATGAGCTTTGAAGGTCTGTTCACTGCCAGTTTAATTGGCGTGATTTTTGTCTTCTTCCTGGTCGATTTATTCGACTCAACCGGTACGCTTGTAGGTGTTTCACACCGTGCAGGCTTGTTGAAAGATGGCAAACTGCCGCGTTTGAAAAAAGCACTTTTTGCGGACTCTTCTGCAATTGTTGCAGGTGCAGCGCTGGGTACATCTTCAACTACGCCATACATTGAATCTTCTGCGGGCGTAGCAGCCGGTGGCCGTACAGGTCTAACTGCTGTTGTAGTCGGTATCCTGTTTGTTGCCTGTTTGTTCCTTGCACCATTGGCACAGTCTGTACCAAGCTTTGCAACAGCACCAGCGCTGTTATTTGTCGGTGTCTTAATGATTCAAGGTATCGTGCATATTGACTGGGAAGATATTACAGAAGCAGTTCCTGCATTTTTAACCATTGTATTTATGCCATTTACCTATTCAATTGCTGATGGTATTGCGATGGGCTTCATCAGCTATGCACTGATCAAATTGTTAACCGGTAAGGCATCAACTGTACCGTATATGGTCTGGATTATTGCAGTACTATGGACGCTTAAATTCGCACTATTTGGCGGCTAATTTTTCTAGATTTGGAAAGGGTGTAAACTCAGTTTGCACCCTTTTTTTATTATTTTAGGTTTCATGAGGAGAAGCGATGAACCGTCTTGAGTTGATTCGAGCTTTGCCAAAAGCCGAGCTTCATGTTCATATTGAGGGCACTTTTGAGCCTGAGCTAATGTTTGCGATCGCTCAGCGTAATAAAATTGCCATCCCGTATAAATCTGTTGAAGAAGTTAAACAGGCCTATAACTTTCATAATCTTCAGTCCTTCCTGGATATTTATTATGCTGGTGCTACTGTATTGATTCATGAACAGGATTTTTATGATCTGGCCTGGGCGTATTTTGAGAAATGTGCTGAAGACCGGGTCGTGCATACTGAAATGTTCTTTGATCCACAGACCCATACCGATCGTGGCGTTGCTTTTGCAACCGTGATTAACGGCTTGCAAAAAGCCTGTGATGATGCCAAAACTAAACTGGGTATCAGTTCACATCTGATTATGTGCTTCTTGCGTCATTTAAGTGAAGATGCTGCATTTGCAACATTGGAACAGGCCTTACCTTATAAAGACCAGATTATTGCAGTCGGTTTGGACTCAAGTGAAGTCGGGCATCCACCTTCAAAGTTTGAACGTGTCTTTGCTAAAGCGCGTGAAGCAGGTTTCTTGGTTGTAGCACATGCAGGTGAGGAAGGCCCGGCAGCCTATGTCTGGGAAGCTTTAGATTTGCTGAAAGTGAATCGTATTGATCATGGTGTACGTTCGGAAGAAGATCCGGCGTTAATGCAGCGCCTGATCGCAGAAAAGATGCCACTGACGGTTTGCCCATTGTCAAACCTGAAACTCTGCGTCGTGGATGATATGCAGCAGCATAATATCCGTCGCCTCTTACAGCAAGGTGTGCATGTCACGGTCAATTCAGATGATCCATCTTATTTTGGTGGTTATATGAATGACAATTTTATTGCCATTGCTGAAGCACTGGATTTAAGCAAAGAGGAATTGAAGCAGTTGGCCATCAACTCATTTGAAGCTTCTTTTATTACCGATGCTGATAAAGAGCAATGGATCAACCAGATCCGTGCCCTGGTTTAAGTTTTTAGATAACAGGCAGGGTACGCTCTGCCTTTGTTTTTTATAGATGGATATGAAATTGAAACATGTAATTCTGCTCATCAGTACCTTGTTGATTGCCGCTTGCTCAAATACGGATATGACTTTGACACAGGGTACTTTAAAACCCGTGATTGAATACCAATGTGCAAAAGAGTTGAAAGCGTCTAAATTCTGGACCGCCTCGACCTATTTTATGCAGGACAAAAATAAAGCTGAACTTGAACAGAATGTCTGTTCATGTGTAGGTGAGCATGCACTCAAGGATATTCCAGCCAGTACTTTACTGAAAGCGACTCTGGATGAAGAAGTAAAGTCAAAACTCACGCAACAGGCTATTGCAAACAGTCTGAAAGGCTGCATGACCGAGTTCTTAAAATAAAATCAGCTTTGCAATGAAAGCTGATTGAGTGTGGTTTTGCAGATTATTTTTTAGAAGATTTGGATTGTCGGGTCATGCTGTTGAGTACATGATCTTTATCGATAAAATGATGTTTCAGTGCTGCGAAAATATGTCCAACTAAAAGTAAGCCAACTGCCCAGGAAAGCCAGATATGCAGGGGTTTTACGATCGCGGTTACAGCCGGATTTTCTGAAATCAGTGCCGGCAGGTTAAATAAATATAGCACTGGTGCTGGATAGCCCAGACTCCAGCTATATAAACAGCCGGTGACAGGTAGGGCAATCAGCATAAAATACAAAGCCAGATGACCTGCATGTGCCAAAGTTTTCATCCGGGGTGACATAGTGTCCGGTAGTTCAGGGGCAGGGTGGGTATAACGCCAGAAAATTCGCACAACCAGTAGGAAAATAATGGTGGTGGCGATATTTTTATGCAGGGTGATGACATCGCCTTTAAAGCTGCCATCGACTTCATAACTTAAAAAATTCCCACTATAAAAACCAATCAGCCAGGCCGCAATAAAGATAACTGCCATGATCAAGTGCAGCCATTGTGCCGTGCGCGTGTAATATTGTACTTTTTCCATGTGATTTTCGATTGCCCTCAAAGATGAATGCACCTTAGCAAAGGGCGAATCAACTCAGCAATTCCAAATCTGCAACGCTATGGTGGCTTTCATGCAACATCTATTGAAATTGCTGGGTGCAGATTAAACATTCAGGATGATTTATAGATTTCTTATTCAGGTGAATTTCGGCACAATAGCGTCACGCTTCATATATGAATAAACAAGGAACAGATCTGTGAAAAAATTATTGGCTGCACTTGCTCCGCTTACTTTGGTTTTATCGGCTTGTGCAACAACAGGCAGCCCTGAAACGCAAACCACGACTCAACAGCTGGGTGGGGCTGCGCTTAAAATCGCGATCAATGCAAAATGTACGACTGAGCTGAATAATATTCCAGCATGGCAAACAGCTACACGTCTAATGACTACGACCCAAAAGCAGAATATCCAGACTGAAATTTGTGGCTGTGTCAGCGAAAAAGCACCCCAAAGCGTAACAGCGGTAGATTTGGCGACTGCAGCGATTGACCCGGCAGCACGTGCGACGATTGTCGGCAATGTGGTTGCAAAAACCATTAACGCTTGTGTAGCTGAAGCTGTAAACTAAGCCAAGATTAAATTGAAATAGGCTGACTGGTTCAGCCTATTTTTTATGGAAAAATAGACATGAAGATTGCTGGTGTAGATGAAGCAGGGCGTGGGCCATTAGTGGGTTCGGTGGTCGCTGCGGCAGTTATTTTGGATCCGAACAACCCGATTGAGGGTTTAAATGATTCTAAAAAACTCACTGAAAAGAAGCGTGAAAAACTTTTTATCGAGATTCAGGAAAAAGCGCTGGCATGGGCCATTGCTGAGGCTTCTGCGGCAGAGATTGATGAACATAATATTTTGCAAGCTTCTTTGCTGGCCATGCGCCGTGCTGTAGAAGCTTTGCCAGTTCAGCCTGAGCATGTATTGGTCGATGGCAACAAGATTCCACAGGGCCTTGCTATGAGCTGTGATGCCGTGGTGGGTGGTGATGCACTGCATGCTGAAATTTCAGCAGCCAGTATTCTGGCGAAAGTAACCCGTGATCATCAGATGATCGAGATGGACCAGAAGCATCCGCAATTTGGCTTTGCCAAGCACAAGGGTTATCCGACCAAGGCACATTTTGAAGCGATTGCCTTACATGGCCTGATTGATGAGCATCGTCGCAGTTTTGGGCCGGTAAAAAAGGTGATTGCAGCATTACAGCAGGGTGCAGAACTTTAAGTTTTATTTTAAATTATCTAAGTATTTAATATTTTTGTATAAAATTTAGACAAATTTAAAGCGGCTCAAAAGCCGCTTTATTCTTCGCACAAACATTAACGGTTAAAGTTATTTTGTGTCTGGCTATCGTCTTCATAAGAAGGTTGGTAATCTTGATCGATATGTTGAAGATGTTCATGCATTGCACGTTCATGCTGGATACGCTGGTAAATCTCTTCACGGTGCACAGAGACTTCTTTCGGAGCATTTACCCCGATACGAACCTGGTTACCTTTTACACCAAGCACAGTCACACTGACTTGATCACCAATCATTAAAGTTTCCCCGACGCGTCGAGTCAGAATCAGCATGTTTTTCTCCTTGCAAAATGCAAAACCTGCAATCTATTGAATATAAAACAAAAAGCACAACCAAAAATTACAAAATAAGATCTGGATAGAAATTCTGTCATCTGGGTGAAAGATTTTAATCTATCTCAGCTGGTTAAAAATCCTCAGGCTTAATATAACAGAGCCACTATAAAAAAAACTATAGTGGCTCTGCATTTTTGTAGACTTTTATAAAATACTGTCAAACAATGACAATATTCTATCTTAACGCTTAAGCACGTGCGCTAGATTCGCCTTGTTCACGGTCTAAACCGAATGCGGTATGCAATGAACGAACCGCAAGTTCAAGATAATTTTCTTCAATGATCACAGAAATCTTGATTTCAGACGTCGAGATCATCAGGATGTTAATACCTTCATCTGCCAATGCTGTAAACATTTTGCTCGCTACACCGGCATGTGAACGCATACCGACACCTACGATCGATACTTTCACGATATCTGAACGGGTCGCAACTTCACGTGCACCAATTTCTTGAGCAGTTGCTTCAAGAATAGCTTTGGCTTTATTTAATTCGCCACGGTTCACAGTAAAAGTGAAATCAGTTGTACCATCTTCTTCAACGTTCTGGATAATCATATCCACTTCAACATTGGCATCACCAATCGGGCACAAAATTTTAGAAGCAATACCCGGTTCGTCAGGCACGCCTAAAATAGTTAATTTTGCTTCGTCACGGTTAAATGCGATACCGGAGATAATTGGCTGTTCCATATTGTCTTCCAATTCAGTCGTAATAAGTGTACCAACGTTTTGCTTAAACTCTTCGTCGAATGCGCCATCGTTGTCATTGTCGAAGCTTGATAATACGCGTAAAGGCACTTGGTATTTGCCAGCAAATTCAACTGAACGAATTTGCAGGACTTTCGAACCGAGTGACGCCATCTCAAGCATTTCTTCAAATGAAATACGATCAACTTTTTTTGCTTTTGGTGCAACACGTGGATCGGTGGTATATACACCGTCAACGTCGGTATAAATTTGGCATTCATCTGCTTTGAGGGCGGCAGCAATTGCAACACCTGAAGTATCAGAACCGCCACGCCCTAAAGTAGTGGTATTGCCATGTTCATCAAAACCCTGGAAACCGGCAACGACAAGTACGCGGCCTGCATCCAGATTTGAGTTCAGGACTTCAGTATCAATGGATTCGATACGTGCCTTATTGAATGAGCTGTCGGTTTTCATGCCAACCTGGCGACCTGTTAGTGATTTTGCTTCAACTCCAATTGAGTTCAGCGCCATTGCTAACATAGAAATCGTAACCTGTTCACCCGTAGATACCATTTGGTCTAGTTCACGTGGGTCAGGGGTTTCGGTAATGGCCTTCGCTAAAGCAAGTAGACGATTGGTTTCGCCACTCATTGCTGATACCACTACCACTACCTTGTGGCCGTGGTCATGCCAGCGCTTTACACGACGAGCAACATTTAAAATGCGCTCGGGAGTACCCATAGAGGTACCGCCATATTTTTGAACGATTAATGCCATAGTTGTTCCATATAAGCCATGACCCTGATATACCTATCAGGGTCAGTTACACAAAATTGAAGTTTTATTTTGCTGCAAGCCAGGCAGTTAAATCTGCCATCACTGGAGCAAACTTCTCGTTAAGTGGCGCGCCACCTTGTGCCAAGTCAGGTTTACCACCACCTTTACCACCTAGCTCAGTTGCCAAATGTTTGATGATGTCACCTGCTTTAATAGAAGCAGTAAAGTCTTTTGCCACAGATGCGATCAAGCTCACCTTGTCACCCTCTACACCTGCAAGAACAATCACTGCATTTTCTAATTTTGATTTCACACCGTCGTGCAGGTTGCGAAGTGCTTTCGCATCCATGTTTTCAACAGTTGTAATCAAGGTTGCACGACCTGCAATGCTTTGAACTTGGCTTAGAAGTTCACCGGCTTGCAGGCTAGCAAGTTTTTGATTGAGTTGTTCGATCTGTTTCTGCAAGCTCGATGCAGTATCAACCAACGCTTCAACTTTTTCTAAAGTCTGGTCTTTTTGTGCTTTGAGCAAACCGTTAATCGTATTGATATCGCGATCGGCTTTTTGCGCAACTTCAACTGCTTTAGTGCCTGTTACTGCTTCAATACGACGTACACCGGCTGCCACACCACCTTCAGAGGTGATTTTGAACAGACCGATATCACCGGTACGTTTTACGTGAATACCACCGCAAAGTTCGATTGAGAAGTTTTTCTCTTCAATCACTGAACCCATAGACAGTACACGTACTTCGTCACCATATTTCTCACCAAACAGCATCATCGCGCCTTTAGCCTTCGCAGACTCGATATCCAGAAGTTCAGTAGACACCGCAGTATTGGCAATCACTTCAGCATTGACCAAGCGTTCAATTTCTTGCAGCTGTTCAAAGCTTACAGGCTGGTCGTTGGCAAAGTCAAAACGTAACACGTCAGATGCAACCAATGAACCTTTTTGCTGTACATGTGAACCTAAAATTTGACGTAATGCAGCATGTAGCAGGTGAGTCGCAGAGTGGTTACGTGCCGTTGCTGCACGAATGTCTGCTTTAACCGTTGCTTCTACATTTTGAGTAACTTTCAAGTTACCCATAGTCACGATACCTTGGTGTACAAATGCACCACCAGATTTCTTGGTATCTTGAACTTCGAAAATACCAGTATCGTTTTTAAAGATACCTGTATCACCGATTTGACCGCCGCTTTCTGCGTAGAAAGGTGTTTGGTTGAGTACGATCAGTGCTTCATCGCCTTCAAACACTTCATCAACTTGCTCGCCATCTTTGTAGATTGCGATGATTTGACCTTCACCTGCAGTTGCGTCATAACCATCAAACTGAGTTTCGCCTTCAACTTTAACTACGCTGTTGTAGTCGATCGCGAATTTACCTGCATCACGTGCGCGTTGACGCTGTGCAGCCATTTCAGTTTCGAAACCAGCTTCATCAATGGTTAAGTCACGTTCACGTGCGATGTCAGCAGTCAAGTCAGTCGGGAAACCATAAGTGTCGTAAAGTTTAAATACCACTTCGCCCGGAATCACAGAACCTTTTAACTGTGCCAATTCGCCTTCAAGCAATTTCAAACCTTGCTCAAGTGTTTTGGCAAATTGTTCTTCTTCTTTAAGAAGTTGTGCTTCGATACGTGCTTGTTGAGCAGCAAGTTCAGGGTATGCATCGCCCATCACTTCGATCAGTGGCTTCAACATTTTGTGGAAGAACGAACCTGTTGCGCCTAATTTGTTACCATGACGTACTGCACGACGGATAATACGACGCAGTACATAACCACGACCTTCATTCGATGGGTTTACGCCATCAGCAATCAGGAATGAACATGAACGTGCATGGTCAGCAACGACTTTCAATGAAGCAGGATACTGAACTGGTGTGCCTTTCTCAGCAGCTTCAGCTTCAAGCGCTGTAGTATCCAGACCAATAATTTCAGCCGCAGCTTTAAGTAAATGCTGGAATAAGTCAATTTCGTAGTTTGAGTTGACGTGCTGTAAAACGGCAGAAATACGCTCCAAGCCCATACCTGTATCCACAGAAGGCGCTGGAAGAGGGTGTAATACGCCATCCGCAGTACGGTTGAACTGCATGAAAACGTTGTTCCAGATTTCAATGAAACGGTCGCCATCTTCTTCAGGAGAACCCGGTAAGCCACCCCAGATATGATCGCCATGGTCAAAGAAGATTTCAGAACATGGACCACAAGGACCGGTGTCACCCATTGCCCAGAAGTTATCTGATGCGTATTGACCGCCTTTGTTGTCACCAATACGAATAATGCGTGAAGCGTCTAGACCGATTTCTTTGTTCCAGATGTCAAAGGCTTCATCATCGGTGTGGTAAACGGTTGCATAGAGTTTATCTTTAGGAAGACCAAGCCATTCTTCGTTAGTCAAAAAGTCCCAGGCAAATTTGATCGCATCACGTTTGAAGTAATCACCAAATGAAAAGTTACCTAACATTTCAAAGAAAGTGTGGTGACGTGCTGTATAACCCACATTGTCCAAGTCGTTGTGCTTACCACCTGCGCGCACGCATTTTTGTGATGACACTGCACGTACATAATCGCGTTTTTCTAGACCTAAGAAGCAATCTTTAAACTGGTTCATACCAGCATTGGTGAACAGCAAAGTTGGGTCATTGGCAGGTACTAGAGAACTCGACGCGACACGTGTATGCCCTTGCGATTCAAAGTAACGCAAAAATGCTTCACGAATTTCAGCTGATGTCATAAAACGAGTACTCACAACCAAGTCACTCCATAATTTCCGATTTGGCTAAAACACCACAGTCTGACAAGCATACAAGAGCTCTGCTGCAATGCGGGGCTTAAAAATTTAAAACGCCAAATTATAACGGAAAAAGCAGTAGGCACCAATCATTTTAAAACCAATTGCGAAGGATTTATTTACTCAGGTTTTTCGCTGAATAATTAAATTGAATTTTCCCACAGTAGAATTCGTGGATATCCATCACATTAAAAATAACTGGAATTTTAAATGACCCAGATACAGACGGATGGATCAGAAATAAAATAATCGAAAATCAGTATTTTCTCTGAAGTTTTTTAATGTACGGCGCCAGAAATCCTTTAACATAGAAGAGTTTTAAAATAGGCATATAAAAGGTCGAGTCATGCAACGAGTGGCAATCAATGGATTTGGGCGTATTGGGCGGAATGTACTGCGTGCATGGTTTGAAAATCCGAAAGATTTTAATTTTGAAATCGTTGCCATTAACGATATTGCTGATGTTGAAACCCTAATTCATCTGTTTAAATATGATTCGACCCATGGCCGTTTTCCGGGGCAGGTGGATCTCAGCTATGATGCTGAACATATCTATATGCATATCAGCTATCAGGATGCCGCTTTAAAAGTACAGGTTTTGTGTGAGTCGCAGCCGGCTAAGTTGCCTTGGCAAAACTTGACGGTAGATGTAGTGCTTGAATGTACCGGACTGTTCCGTTCTCGTGAAGCCGCGACCCAGCATATTGTGGCAGGAGCGAAACGTGTGATTATCGGTGCCGCGCCTTTTGATACGGTCGATGCCGCGATTGTCTATGGTATCAATCATCATGAAGTCAAAGCATCGGATCAAATCATTTCCAGCGTGTCTTGTACCACTCAGGCTTTGGTGCCACTGGTCAAAATTGTCGATGATGCTTTTGGGATCAGTAGCGCCCTGATGACTGAAATCCATGCTGTCACGGCGGATCAATCGGTACTGGATCATGCACATCGTGATTTACGTCGTGCACGTGCTTCAGGCCATAACATCATTCCTACGACTTCGAGCGCACTCGGTGCTTTAAAGCGTGTCATGCCTAAAATGGAAGATCGTATTGATGGTTATTCGATTCGGGTGCCGACCATTAATGTGGCCGCGATTGATTTGACCTTTGTCTCCCAGTCACCGATTACCGATCACAAGCTGAATGAAGTGTTGATCAAGGCTGCCCAGCAGGATTTTGCGGAAATCATGGCTGTGACGGATGAGCCATTGGTATCGAGTGATTTTAATCATTCCCCATATTCATTGATTGTGGATTTGACCCAGACTCTGGTGGTCGGGCATCAAGCTAAAGTCTTTGCCTGGTACGATAACGAGTGGGGCTATGCCAACCGTCTACTGGATTTATGTGAATCATTTCATTAAGTTCGGGTCATCTAAACCTCAAAAGCACCAAGATACGGTGCTTTTTTCTTGCCTGTAAATATTCTACAAGCCATGTTTTAAGAGAATTTGCCGGTAATTGATCGAAAATCAGGAATCGAGGCTGAATTATTTACGTTATCCGCAGCATTTTTCGTTAAGATAAAGACAATAAAATGAAATAAGAGCAAGCACATGATGGTAGTTTGGGGATTTATTATACTGCTGACTTTGGCGGTGATTTTTCTGATCTGGCTGCAGTTTAATCAGAATGATGAACCACGTAGCGTGGAAGGCGTGCCAGTCGAAGAAAAAATCTTGCATCTGGAAGAAAATTTGAAAAAGACCCTGGAAATTATGCAGGATCTAGCCAAAAAAATGCATGTGCAGCAGGAAGTGCTGGATCAGACCACAGCCAAACTTCAGCAGGTTGAATTGCAAAATGCCGAACTGGTCAGTTTGCTGACCAAAGTGGTCGATCCACAGAAATAATCCAAACCCCTTTAGAAATTATTTAAAGGGATTTTGTTTGAGTATTAGACGATTAAAATTCTTAAAACTGCGGCAGAAACCATACTGATGGCGACGGTTGGTAATAATCCAAAACGCGTAGCGGCAAATAGCGTTAAAGCCAAGGCGATCAGGTCTGCAGGATGGTCTCGAACAAAATAGGGTGCAATCACTGAAATCAGCACGCAGCCGGGAACTACTTCCAGAATTTTTCGCTGGCGCTGTGTCAGCGTTTTATTTTTTAATAAGACATAGCCCAAGAGCCGGGTTAAATAGGTGGTCACAGCAATCAGAATAATGGCCACCAAGGTATTTATCTGGATCATGCTTGATCCTCTTGAATCAGGAAAAATGCCGAAGTGATTCCAGACAAGGCGCCAATCGGCACATACCAGCCCGCAGGTAAATATAAATAAGCCAAAGCCGCACAGACTAAACTGACCAGCCATGGCCGGGCAGCCTCAAAACCTTTCCACATACTTCTTAGTAACACCAGAAATACAGCAGGAAAGGCCATATCAAAACCAAAACGGTTGATGTCGCCTAATACAGGTCCAAGCATGGCCCCGAGTGTGGTAAATCCGACCCACATCAAGTACAGGCAAAAACACAGGCCGGCATAATAAGGCATGCTAAACGCAGCACGATAACCCAGTTGCGCCTGTTTCCTTTGTGCATCAGCCAGACCGAGTGCCCAGCTTTCATCGACCATAAAAAACAGCGCCGGAAAAACTTTACGATTCGGAAGATGCTTTAAATACGGCACCAAACTGGCGCCCATCAACAGATGCCGGCTATTTACCAGAAAGGTAATGAACATCAGCATGAGTAAATTTGGTGGACTGCTCCAGACTTCCAGAATGGCAAATTCAGAACCGCCGGCAAAGTTTAATCCTGTCAGTAAAGGCACTTCGAGCAAGCTGAAATTCTTCTGTACTGCCGTCGCACCCAACACCAGCGCAAAGGGGATAATCCCTAAAAGCATGGGAATAGAATCTTTCATGCCACGTTGAAATTCACTGAAATCGGTAGGGGCAACTATTGCTGCGGTGCTTTGTCTGAACAAAAGCATGGAAATGACCTGGGTACTGCAAAACTAAACCATATTTTATGGCGATATTCAGGCTATTTGCTGTTGTAGTGAAAGAGGTTTGAGTTTTATTTGAAATTAAATTGCGCTAAATTAAGTTTAAGAGGTTTTAAATGCCAAAGCATAGATATGGATCAAATAGATAAACGCATTCTGAATGAGCTGCAAAAGAATGGAAAACTGCAAAATAATGAACTGGCTCAACTGATTGGCTTGTCGCCATCACCCTGTTTAAGACGGGTAAAACAGCTGGAAGATGATGGCGTGATTGAGCAATATGTCGCACTGCTGAATCCACAAAAGGTCAATTTGGCGATGAGCGTGTTTGCACGCGTCTGGCTCAAGTCTCAAGAAGCTGCTGTGGTCGATCAATTTGTCGAAGCGATCAAGGAAATGCCAGAAGTCGTCGAGTGCCAGTTAATGGCAGGCGATTGTGATTTCTTTTTAAGAATTGTGGTGGCTGATCTGGATGCCTATCGTAAATTTCAGATTCATCATTTAACCCAAATTCCCTGCATTCAAAGTGTAAAAACTGAAATTCCATTGCAAACGGTTAAAAGCACGACTGCATTGCCTTTGGTTTAATGCCGGATTTTGTCATGCTATTTGTTTTAAATGTGCATTAAAACGCTGATAGTTGACACAATTGTTGTTGATTTCATCAGGTAGCGAAAATTATAAAATTTGCGATGCACAGCCAAAACTATCGTGCTAGACTAGGAGAAATCGGGTGTGCTCCCGATTTTTTTATGCGGATTCGTTCCGCGCTGACAAGAATTTAGGTTTACAACATGCCCATTTCAGAGACATGGTTATTACCTGATGGTGTAGCTGATGTATTACCAGAACAAGCGCAAGTTATTGAAAGTCTGCGCCGTAAATCACTGGATTTCCTTGCATCTCGAGGTTATCAGTTGGTGTACACGCCATTCATTGAATACATCGAATCTCTATCTTCTCTCTCAGAATCGAATCAAGATTTAGACTTAGCCACTTTTAAAGTCATCGATCAGCTTTCTGGTCGTTTGCTTGGTGTGCGTGCCGATATGACACCACAAGTGGCTCGTATTGATGCGCATGTACATCCAGTGGAAGGTGTAGCACGTTACTGCTATGCAGGAACCGTTCTGCATACCAAGCCTCGCGGTTTTAACACTTCGCGTGCGCCACTACAGTTAGGTGCGGAGCTATTTGGTTCAGACAGCATCGATGCCGATGTAGAAATGGTCGACTTGATGATAAGTCTGATTCAGGAGACAGGTCTGGCAGATGGTATCCATCTGGACTTAGGTCATGTCGGTTTATTCCGCAGTCTGGTGGCTCAAGCAGGCTTGAACAAAGTCGCTGAACAGCAATTATCTGATTTATACCAACGCAAGGCTTTGCCAGAATTAGAAGAATTCACGGCAGACCTGAAATTTGGTCAAGATTTCTATGCACTTGGACGCTATGCCAGCGACCTGGATGCATTACAAGCGCATTTAAGTGCTGAAGTGTTGGCAAATCCAGCATTCACTCAGGCTTTTAATGTCTTGCAAACGACCAAAGACGAAGTTCAAACCCGTTGGCCAAACTTGAGTATTGGGATTGATGTGGTTGAATTACGTTCATACCATTATCATACTGGCCTGATGTATGCAGTCTATGCACCGAACCGTGCAGCTGCACTGGCACAAGGTGGCCGTTATGATGGCATTGGTGAGCATTTTGGCCGCGCGCGTCCGGCAACCGGTTTCTCTTGTGACTTATATGCTTTAAGCGCAGGTCAGTTTGATGCGGTACAGGTCGTGGTTGCACCTAAAGGCACTGATGCAGAACTTCTGAATGCGATTCAGAACATTCGCGCACAAGGCTTAAGTGTAATTCAGTTACTGGGTAATGATGATTTAAACTCGATTCCATATGCGACGCACCAGCTGGTGAATGCGAATGGTGAGTGGACAGTCAAAACGATTTAACTGCTTGGCTCAGTGTTCATGTCGCTGAGCGGGGCTTTCAACTTTAACAGCATGATGTAATGAGGCTATTATGGGCAAGAATGTTGTGGTACTTGGTACCCAATGGGGCGACGAAGGTAAAGGTAAAATCGTCGACCTGCTCACAGATCAAGCGGCAGCGGTAGTTCGTTATCAAGGCGGACATAACGCAGGTCACACTCTTGTGGTTGGTGGTAAGAAAACTGTCTTACACCTCATTCCATCAGGTATTTTACGTGAAAACGTATTGTGCTTAATTGGTAACGGTGTTGTTCTTTCTCCTGAAGCGCTCATCAAAGAGATGGATATTCTTGAAAAAGAAGGCGTTCCTGTTAAAGAACGTTTACGCATTTCTCCAAACTGTCCATTGATTCTTCCGAACCACATCGCACTTGATCAGGCGCGTGAGAAAAAACGTGGTAATGCGAAGATTGGTACGACAGGTCGCGGTATCGGTCCTGCATACGAAGACAAAGTAGCGCGTCGCGCAATCCGTGTTGCTGACCTAGTACGTGGTGGTGAACATCTGACTGCTCAGTTAACTGAACTTCTGGACTACCATAACTTCCAGCTGACTGAATACTACGGTGTTGAAGCAGTTAAACTGGAAGACGTGCTGGCACTTTGCGACGAATGGCGTAAAGTTGTTGCGCCACTGGTTGTGGACGTGACTACTGAATTGCACAACTACCGTAAAAACGGTGACAACATCATGTTCGAAGGCGCGCAAGGTTCACTTCTTGACGTTGATCACGGTACATATCCGTATGTGACTTCTTCGAATACCACTGCTGGTGGCGTAAGCTCTGGTTCAGGTCTGGGTCCTTTGCACCTTGACTATGTACTGGGTATTACTAAAGCGTACACAACGCGTGTAGGTGCAGGTCCATTCCCAACTGAGTTGGTGTATGACGCTGCAAATGACACAGGTGATGCGATTGGTAAACACCTCGGTACGATTGGTAATGAATTTGGTGCCTCTACTGGCCGTCAACGTCGTTGTGGCTGGTTCGATGCTGAAATTCTACGCCGTTCAGTTGACGTAAACTCACTTTCTGGTATTTGCCTGACTAAACTTGATGTTCTTGACGGTTTGGAAGAAGTGAAAATCTGTGTGGGTTATGAAGCTGCAGATTCTGGTTGTGTCGGTTCTTCTGATGCGCTTGCATTTGAAACATTGAAACCAATCTACGAAACTATGCCAGGCTGGTCTGAGTCAACTTTCGGTGCGAAATCACTGGATCAATTGCCAGAAGCTGCATTGAACTATGTAAAACGTCTTGAGCAATTGATTGAATGTCCAATCGACATCATTTCAACAGGTCCAGACCGTGAAGAAACGATTGTTCTTCGCCACCCGTTTGATGCTTAATCTTTATTAGATTAAAGCTTGAATGATGAAAACCCATCTCCGGATGGGTTTTTTTATATGCTGAATTTATGCAGGTATTTCAAGACTAAAGTTGCATCGGTAATACCACGTGATGTGCTTTAACATAGCGGTATATAAAGAAAGAAAAATGAGCAGCAGGATGCAAAAAAATATATCGGCGACCATGTTTTATTCATTGTTATTCGCGATGGGCGGGGCGCCAACAATGGCCATGATGATTATTCGTGCGCAAACCCAAAATCCCGAAGTGATTTATGCGGCGCTGATTGGTCTGAGTGTCATTATCGCCTGTGTATTAGTGCCTATTATTTTATTGCAAAATGCTTTTTTATATTTCAAACGTAAAGACGAAATGCTTGAACAGAAAATCAAACCACTGAGTCAGGTTTACTTGGGCTTAAATATCATCTGTCTGATTTATTGGTTGGCGATACAGTATTTGGCTTAAAAATTACATAATTTATAAGAAGATGAATGAATTAAGCGTTTAGCTGCTGCGTGCTTTCACTTATAATTTTTACAATGTAAATTGCCCTTAAGCCAAGGTGGAGTAAATTATAATGAAGAATAAACTTTTATTGAGTATGGCGGCTGCTACAGTCGTAACATTATCAGGTTGTACCACCATTGCCGATATGGCAGGGGCAGATACTGCGACCTTAAATGCATCTGCGAGCCAAAGCTATAATGCCATGGTCAATGATGCGCGCAATAAAGGCCAACTGGATACCAGTTCAGCCACCTATAAACGGATTAATAATGTATTTAATCGTTTGAAGCCAGTTGCTAACCAGATGAATCAAACCGGTACAGCATTCCAGTGGCAATTGGCTGTGCTCAAATCTGATCAGGTCAACGCCTTTGTTGCACCAGGTGGTAAGGTTGTATTCTATACCGGTATCGTGAATAAACTGAATCTGACCGATGCTGAAATTGCAGCGATTATGGGTCATGAAATGGTGCATGCCTTAGAAGAGCATTCTAAGCAGAAAATCGGTGCTCAAGCCCTGACTGATCTGGCTTTGGGTATTGGCTTAAATGCAGCAGGTGTGGGTCAAGGTGGCGCTGCAGCAGCACAATTGGGTAGTCAGATCGGTATTGGCTTGCCATACTCGCGTAATCTGGAAAGCCGTGCTGACCAAGGCGGTTTAATGCTGATGGCGCGCGCAGGTTATAACCCGAATGCAGCCATTACCCTGTGGGAAAAAATGAACAAACTCGGTGGCGGCAGTGGTGCAACCTTCCTGTCTACGCATCCATCGAATAGCCAGCGTATTGGGCAAATGCGTCAACAGTTGCCAGCAGCGATGCAGATTTATAACCAAAAAAAATAATCCACTGATCATCCAGTAAAAGGAGATCTTGATCGGATTGAAAAGGCAGGGCAATGGCTCTGCTTTTTTTATAGCTAATTGGATGGTTAATATTCTGCGGGCTATTTTCAGGCAATAAAAAAGGCAAAGTCTGACTTTGCCTTTTTTCACTCAAGATCAGAAGATCTTAGTGCTGGTGACCGCCTACACCGTGTACGTGGCCGTGATCTAATTCTTCTTGAGAAGCTTCACGAACAGATACGATTTCAACTTCGAAAGTCAGGTCTTGACCAGCAAGTGGGAAGTTAGCATCAACAACAACATTGTCGCCTTCAACTGCTTTAACAGTTACGATTTGCACGCCGTCATCAGTTTGAGCTTGGAACTGCATACCTGCCTGAATGTTGTCTACGCCTTGGAACATTTGCGCAGGAACTTCTTGAACTAGGTCAGGGTTGTATTCGCCATAACCTTCAGCAGCAGGAACGTTTACAGTGAATTTTTCACCTACAGTTTTGCCTTCTAACGCATTTTCTAAACCTGGGATGATGTTACCTGCACCGTGCAAATAGGCAAGTGGTTCACCTTGAGATTGGTCGAGAGTTTCACCCTCTGCGTTAGTCAATGTGTAGTGGAAAGAAACCACGAGGTTATTTGCAATAGCAGTCATGTTAATTGATCCATTCAATTTTTTAAGGGTACATCATAAAGTGAAATTGCATTTTTGTAGACTAAAATTAGCAAAAAAACGCAATTTGACAATTTTGTTGACGATTTTTTCATTGATTGGGCCAAATTCTGGAATTTCAATGCAATTTCAGCTTTGGAGAAATTTTTCGTGTAACAAAATCTTTTGCAGTCAGAATGCCCGCATGCGCATAACCATGAATGGTCGCCTGATGAATTCTATATAAGGAAACGTACATTGACTTGGCAACAAAGCCTTGAACATTGACCTGACCGAGCAACTCGCCGACGGCTTTATTCTGGCTTAAGGAAATCAGTGAACCTTTGTCAGAAAATTTAAACATCGGTAAATAACTTTCTTCATTGACACGCGCTTTCAAGGCATGGGCCAGAAAATTGGCCTGCTGGCTGGCCACTTGTGCGCGTGGACCCAAGACCGGTTCATCTGCAGCAGGCTGGCAGTGTGCACAATCACCAAAAGCAAAAATGTCTGGATCAGATTTGGTTTGCAGGGTGGAGTAGACTTTCAAGCGGTGAATATTGTCCTTTTCCATATCTTGCAGTTGTGCCAAGACTTCAGGTGCTTTGATGCCTGCGGCCCAGACTTTAATCTCGGCATCCAGACTTGAGCCATCTGCAAAATAAATTTTGTCTTCATCGACCTTGGCTACACGGTGACTGGTCAAGACTTCAATACCGAATTTTTCCAGCTGTTGCATGGTATGTTCGGCAACTTTAGGGGAAAGGGCAGTCAGAATACGATCCGCCGCTTCAATTAAAGTAATTTTGACCTTATTTGGATCGACCTTGTTTAAGCCATATTTAAAGAAATTGTGTTTGGCCTCCACCAACTCGGCAGCCAATTCTACTCCAGTCGCACCGGCGCCAATAATCGCGATATTCAGTTCACGGCTCGAAGCTTCATGTTGAGCATTCAGGTAGAGATGTAACAGATCCTGTTGAAAGATATCAGCTTGTGGACGGCTGTCGAGAAAATGACAGAACTGTTTGACGCCTTCGGTATTAAAGTCATTCGAGGTAGAACCCAAGGCCAGTACCAGGGTGTCATAGTCGATGCGCTGGTTTTTCTTGGACTGGGATGTTTTGGAAAAATATTCTGTTTCGACCACAATCTGTTTCGCTTCACGATCCAGACCGGTAAATGTGCCCAAGACAAATTCATAATGATGTGCGGCTGAATGGGCAAAATAATTGGTTTCTTCTTCATGTGGATTTAAGGTGCCCGCAGCAACTTCATGCAGCAGTGGCTTCCAGATGTGCGTCAATTTTTGATCGACCAGAATAATCCGGGCTTTACCGCTTTTACCCAAGCTCTCACCCAGCTGAGTCGCCAGTTCCAGACCACCGGCACCACCACCCACAATCACGATTTTATGTGCTGTCATATATGATTAACCTGTTTATTTTTTTAATAAAAATAAGAGAAATAGAGAGAAAATATACTATGGCATGCGCTAAAACGCGTCTTGATTAAAATTGTTATACACATTACAAAACGTAGCAATTCTGTGAGGGCAGGTAAGTTTCCCTGTCTTGAGGGCGTGATGCAGGAAGAAAGGAAAATCTGCCAGAAGATCAGAGAGGAGATCTTCTAGCTTAAAGGGAAGTTACTTGAGATGTAGATTATCTATCTAAAGGATAAAGCTTTACGCTTGGCGTATTGTCTGAAAACAAACTGAACAAGCCTTGTAGCCAGCTAAAGAATTTCTGAAACAGGTTGGCTTCTTCAATTTCGACATGATCTTCAATTTGAATGGTGCGAATCAACTGATTATTCTGATAAACCTGAATGGTGGCCAAAGGCATCATGGTGGCCAAAGGCGCAATAAGTTCAGAAGCCTTCACTTCAACATTGATATGAGTCTGAGTTTCCTGAAGTGGCTCGATACTTTTTAAAACGCCATCACCAGTATTCAGCATGACACGCTGATGCGCCTGGTCAAACTGATTCAGGTCAATACTGTAGCCCTGATCATATAAAGAAGTGGTAATGATCTGCGGTTGTTTGGTTTGTACCTTAAACATTTTTAAGGTGGATTTGATCACAGGCAATTCAGCCAGTAGCTGTTGATCTTTGATCGCTACCTCATTGCGGGTATAGGTATAAGCCAGATTCATCAGCTTATGTGATACTTCAGCGCGTTTTGCTGCACTTTTAGTACCCAGTACCACCACAATCAGACGGCGATTTGGCATTTCAAAATCTGTGGTGACGCGATTGGCTGTCAGCGCCAGATTATAGCCCGCTGCACGGGTAAAACCGGTTTTTAAACCATCTACTGTAGGATCGACCTGAAGCACACGGTTGGTCGCACGATGAAAATACTGATTGTAGGTAAAGCTTGGCTGCTTGGAATAATACAGATAATCCGGAGTTTCATTCACCACCGCCATAGACAGTCTGGCTAAATCGGCGGCAGTCGAATAATGCTCAGGCATGGTAATACCGGCCGGATTCTGGAAATTGGTATGTTGCATGCCCAGTGCTTTGGCTTCCTGATTCATACGTTCAACAAACTGCGGAATACCACCCGAAATTTTCTCAGCCAGCGTCACCGCGGCATCATTAGCAGACATGATAATTAAGCCCGCCAGAAGCTGATCGACTGAAATCTGATCACCTTCTTTCAGGTACATTTGTGACTCATCCCACATCACAGTTTTCACCACAGAGGTCGCGGTTAAAACTTCATTTTTATCTAATTTTCCGGCCTCAATTTCCTTTAAGGCAATATAAGCCACCATCATTTTGGTCAGCGAAGCCGGAGCGCGTTGCACATCGGCATTATGCTCTGCAATGACTTGACCAGACTGTGAATCCAGAATGGTCCAGGCTTCAGCTTCAACGCTTTCAGGCACAATATTGAGTAGGGCAGCATGTGAAAATGCAGAAATAAATAAACTGAAAACCGCAATCAGTGAGATGATGTATTTCAATGGTGTTCCTTGATAACCCGGCGGGTGTTGAACGATTTAATTTTCACGCATGCTATGCCTTTTTTATACAGATAGCTAGTCGTAAATGTAGACAAATAAGACAGCTAAACCATACTGGCTTAAAAAATGCTAAGCTAAGCTATATCTCATTTATTTTAATTTTATATCGTTCATTATGTTGCATTATCAAATTGAATTTGACGATTATCGTCAGCATCTTATTCACGTGACTGTTCGTTTTCTTGCGGACCCGACTCAAGTCTTGTCATTACCGACCTGGATTCCGGGAAGCTATCTGATTCGAGAGTTTTCCAAGCACATTGAAGCGGTCAAAGCCTATGATGAAGATGGGCGCCAGTTACAGATCCAGAAATTTGAAAAGAACAAATGGCGTTTATTCAATACCGATCATGAGCTGATTACGGTGGAATATGATGTGTATGCCTATGATCTGTCCGTTCGTGGTGCATATGTGGATCAAAATCGTCTCTATGTGAATCCCGCTTGTGCATGTTTAGGGCTAGAAGGTCAGGAAAATAAAGAAATTGAACTGGAAATCTTCCTGCCAGATGAATTAAAGCATTTTCAGCTGGCAACCGGCCTGCAAGCCAAAAGTCTGGTCAAAGGCCGTTTCACCCTGAAAGCCAAAAACTATGCCGAATTGATTGATGCGCCATTTGAGCTAGCAGAACAAACCCGTTTCAGTTTTGAAGCAAATGGCATTCCGCATGAATTTGTGGTGTCCGGTAAACATGCCATGAATGCCGCGCGTATGCAGCAAGATATTGAAAAAATCTGTGCTACAGAAATTTCCATGTTTGGTTCAGCGCCGTTTACAGACTATACCTTTATGACCATGGCAACCGGCAATAGCTATGGCGGTCTGGAGCATCCAAATTCTACCAGCTTGATTTCACCGCGTGATGACTTGCCTAAGGCCAATGAGCCTGAAGAACCTTCCAAAGATTATCAGCGTTTCCTCGGCCTATGTAGCCATGAATATTTCCATTCTTGGTTGGTGAAATTTATTCGCCCTGAAAATTTTGTCAATTATGATTTGAACCGTGAAGGCTATACGTCTTTGCTGTGGATCTTTGAAGGCTTCACTTCTTATTATGATGATTTGATTTTGCTACGCAGTGGCGTGATTAACCAGGAATCATATATTGCTTTATTAAAAGCGCAGATTGATCGTTACTTGCAGAATCCGGGTCGTGCGATTCAGTCGGTGTCTGAATCCAGTTTTGATGCCTGGGTGAAATTCTACCGTCAGGATGAAAACTCGAATAATGCCGGCACCAGCTATTACAACAAAGGTTGTTTGGTTGCATTGTGCCTAGACTTAGGTTTGCGTTTACGCGGTTCAAGTCTGGATGCCTTGATGCGCCGTTTGTATGAAAATGCACAAAAGGGTGTTCAGGTACATGAGCGGACGATCTTTGAATTATGCAAAGAGCTGACCGGTGATGATTGGTCAGAGCAGATTAATCACTTGATTAATACCACAGATGAATTGCCACTGGATCAGTTATTGCCTGAGTTTGGTATCGGTTATAACCTGAAAAATGACAAGTCATTGCCTTTCGGTTTAAAACTGGTAGATAAGCCGGAAGGTGTACTGGTTCAGTCGGCGCGTCGTGATAGTACTGCTGTAGTAGTTGGCCTTTCTGCCAATGATGTGATTATTGCCGTTGATGGTTTAAAAGCAACGATGAAGTTAATGGAAAGTTATGCAAAACAGGAAGGTGTTTATACCATGCATGCTTTTCGTCGTGACGAGCTGATGAGCTTTGAAGTTCAGGCAGCTGGTTCTGAACTGACCGAAGTTGAACTGAAAATTGAAGATCAGACTAAAGCTGAAAAGTGGTTGAAAGCTTAATTAAATTTCAAACTTTAAAAACCGATGCTTAGGCATCGGTTTTTTATTGCATCAAGTTTTGAAAATTATCTGATGATCAGTCGAGACGTACCGCGGAACTCTGCCACAATTTGATCATGCTGATTTATCACCTGAATATCGTAAATTCCGCTACGGCCACTGCTGGCCCTATGTTCTGCTACAGCAGTCAATGTATCGCCAAGAACTCCTGATTTTAAATAATGAATTCCACAATGCTGACCAACAGCCGGATGTTCACCTGTATTACAGGCAATGGCAAATGCCGCATCTGCAAGCGCGAAAATCACTGCGCCGTTACAGGTCTTGTGACCCTGTAAATGTTGTTCAGTGACTTTCAGCGAAATTTTTGCGTGATTGTGACTATAAGCAACAAGGTGTGCACCAAGATGCTGGATTAATCGATCCTGATTAAACATCTGGTTGACTTGCTGATCCATTGCAAAGCTCCTTGTTTGAGATACGTTTTATTTTTAAATTCATTTAATATGAGTCATGAATAGCATTCCAGCACAAGAATAACAAGTAAAAGAATAAGGCCCAATAAGATGGGCCTTAAGTGAAAGAGCTTAGTTACCGCGATAAGTCGAATAACCATAAGAGCTCAATAACAGTGGAATATGATAATGCTCTAAAGCACCATCAATCATAAAGACCACCGGTACTTCAGGGAAGAATGTCCGCTGATTATTGGCCTTAAACCAGTCACCCGTTTTAAAGGTCACTTTATAAATACCCTTTTGCAGATTGGTATCTTTTGGATATAGCTCTTTAATACGGCCATTTTGATCTGTTTCAGCTTCATTGAGCTTGACCCATTTCTCACCTTGCTGTGCTTCCAAAGTAACTGCAATATTTGCGGAAGGTAAACCTGTTTCCTGATTCAGAACATGCACACTAAGTGGATTCTGTGCAAAGGAAAGCGTGGCTGCGGTGCTCGCAAGGGTTGCTAGCAGGATTTTTTTCATGTTGTATTCCTCAGTAGATGGATGAAGTAATATTGAATAAAAGAAACCAATAAGACTTATTTAAATAGATTAAAGCTGTTTTAAAGTGCTTTGAATGCCGCTATTGGCACATTGATGATCCTGTTCCGAACCGCCTGCACCCGCAACACCTACAGCACCTAAAATATGATTCTGGTACATAACAGGTACACCGCCGCCCAGTAACAGCAGTTCAGGCAAACTATTCAGGTTCTGTGCGTCCGGATTGTTCTGGGCATTGCGCATAAAATCCAGCGTACTGGTTTTCGTTGAATACGCGGTAAAGGCCTTGCGTTCTGCTGCGATCAGGTTGTGAATGCCGACAGATTCATGGCGTTGACTAGCCAGCAGATTACCACCCTGATCCAGAACCACGACTGCTGCGGGCTTGGCCTGTTTCTGGCAGGCCAACATGACATTGCTGGCCATAAGCTTTGCTGCTTCTAGCGACATGACTGGTGCTGTTTTTAATTCTGCATGTGCCAGTGAGCTGAGTAGTAATGAGCTGCTGAACAAGGCTAGGGTTGTTTTGGCGATTGAATTTTTCATACTTGTCATTCATGCAATTGAATACTGTTGCTATTGTAGAAAGAAATACGCCAGTGCAGCATGACAATCAGATTACCAATTTGTAATCTAGGCATAGGTAAAAACAGCTAAACTACTGACATGCATATTTTAATTGTAGAAGATGAAGTCAAGATTGCTGAATATCTGGCAAAAGGACTGAGTGAGTCAGGTTATAGCACGGCCATTGCTGAAAATGGCGTGTTGGCATTGGCCTGTTTGCAGCAACAGTCATTTGATCTGGTACTGCTGGATGTAATGCTGCCAGATCTGGACGGCTGGCAGGTGCTGAAAACCTTGCGAACTTTTAGCCAGATTCCGGTATTGATGCTCACTGCACGCGATCATGTGCTGGATCGGGTGAAAGGCCTGGAGCTTGGCGCCGATGATTATCTGACCAAACCTTTTTCCTATATTGAGTTACTGGCCCGGATCAAAAGTCTGTTGCGCCGTGTGCCGCGACTGGAGCAGGAGGCCTATCAGGTTGCAGGTCTGGTATTGAACCGCCTAAAGCATGAAGTATATCGTAATGAACAAAAGATCGAATTAAGCCAGAAAGAATTTGCGCTGTTGCAACTGTTGATGGAGCATCAGGGGCAGGTGATGACACGGAGCCAGATTGCCTCCATGGTCTGGAATATCAATTTTAATACCGATACCAATGTGGTGGATGTGGCCATTCGCAGGCTGCGGAGCAAAATTGATGATCATTACACGCCAAAACTGATTCATACCGTACGCGGTATGGGTTATAAACTTGATGAATACCCATGAACAATCCTATCTTATTACCGCTGGCAACACGCTTGAGTATTGCGTTTGCATTGGTGTCCTGCGTGGTTTTTTTGAGTGTGGCGTTACTGTCTTATCAAAATATGCAACAGATGATTCAGGCTCAGCAGGATCAGGCCTTGGCTGCGCGTATTTCCCGAATTGAAATATTTCTTGAAGATGCCCAGAGTTTCGAGCTTTTGGTTCAGCATCCCAAATTATATGAAAACATGCTGGGGCAAGAAGATAATCTACTGCTGCTGCAACATCAGAATAATCGCTTGATTGAAATCAATCCTTTGCAGGTTCATATTCCGGCATTGCACTATAGCTCCGCATTACAGTTTCAGAATAATCAGGCCGAACAGCCTTCGACACGACTGGCTTTTAAACAGGTGCAGTTTGATGGTCGCAGTTATCAGTTGGTGGCCGGCAAGCAGCTGGCAGAGGGACAAAGGATACTGGCAAGCTATTTATCAAAACTGGTGCTCTATAGTCTGCTTGGCATACTGCTCTCGACCTTGATGGCCTGGCTGGCAGGACGCTATATTCTCAAGTCCATGCGCCAGTTGATGCTGGCTACAGCACAGGTCAATATTCAGCAGCCCAATCAGCACATCGATGTTCAGAGTAATACGCTTGAGGTTCAAGAGCTGCGTCAGGCCATGAACGATATGCTCGCTAATATTCAGGCTGCGTATCAGCAGCTGGCACGTTTTTCTGAGGATATTTCACACGAACTTCGCACCCCATTAAACAATTTAATCGGGCAGACACAGATTCTGTTATCGCGGTCGCGCGAACCTGCTGAGCTGGAAAATCTGCTCTATTCCAACTTGGAAGAATACGAACGCCTGAGCCAGATGATTGAAAGTATGCTGTTTATCGCCCGGGTAGAACATGGCGGATATGCGATTGAAAAACAGCGTTTCAATCTAAATGACATGCTGCAAGAATTGCTTGAGTACTTCAGCTTTCTGGCCGAAGAGAAGCAGATGCATTTAAAAGTGGATGTTCCGCCAGATTTAAGTCTGACAGCCAGCACCGTATTGTTACAGCGCGCAGTCGCCAATCTGATCAGCAATGCCATTACTTATGGTCAGCCTGGGAGTGAGATTATTGTGTCTGCACAGCGACTCAACCACAGGATTAAAATATCAGTGTTGACGCCAGAAGTCTGGATTGCAGAGCAGCACCATCCGCATTTATTTGAGCGTTTTTATCAGATCGATGACAGCCGGCACGAAAAAGCCCAGACGGGTGGTCTGGGCCTTGCCATTGTACAGTCGATCATGCAGCTCCATCAGGGGCAGACAACTGTAGAAAATACACCGTCTGGCGTGATCTTTAGCCTGTCCCTACCTGATGAGCAGACTGGGTTTTAACCACGACCGCGTCCGCGACCACGAGGTGCTTTGGTATTTGGACGAGTTGTGCCATTGGTCTTACGACGCGGCTTTTCACTTTCATCCATTTGCCAGATACGTTTGGTGCCAGACTTTTTCACAGAACCATCTTTGTTCTTGCGAACCATTGGCTTACCACCCGTACCACCCGGCTTTTTCACATAAGAGCGTGAACGGTATGGTTCTTCCGCAGGAACATTCTGGAAGTCTGGATAAAGTAATGGTTCAATTTCTCTGGTTTCACCCGGTTGCAATCCCATACGAACCAAATCAATCTCACCAATTTTGGTACGGATCAAACGCAGTGTAGGGAAGCCGACAGCAGATGTCATACGACGAACCTGACGGTTACGACCTTCACAGATTGAAATCTCAACCCAAGACGTCGGAACAGAGGCACGGAAACGTACAGGAGGATTACGCTCCCACAACCATTCCGGTTCAGACACTTTTTCAGCACGTGCAGGAAGCGTCATGCCATCTTTCAGTTCAACGCCTTTACGAAGCTGTTCAAGTGCTTCTTCGGTCACATCACCTTCCACTTGCACCATATAAGTTTTAAACTTTTTATTGGCAGGATTGGTGATATATTGGTTGAGACCACCGTGATCGGTGAGGAAAACCAGACCTTCTGAGTCCATGTCCAAACGACCCGCAAGACGTAAATCTTTGTCGTTGACAAAATCAGCCATGGTTGGGTGCTTTTCATCCGCACGGAATTGGGAGAGGACGTCATAAGGTTTGTTTAGAATGACGATTTTCATAGGAAATAACTTCTATAATTACATTAATTTAAAAAATGTAGAGGTTTATTTAAAAGGGAAATTTAGTTATTTCCCGTATAAATCTCAAAAACAACAAATCTGGATTAGAATATTATGCGTTAAGAACAGTTGAAAGTATTGCCTAATTGGCAATTATTTTAGATTTGTCAGCGGCATCCGGGAGAATACTAATAATGGGATATCAAAAAATCGTAGTACCTGTGGATGGTACCAAAATTACCGTTAATGCAGACCTGTCACTCAACGTACCAAATAATCCAATTATCCCATTTATCGAAGGGGATGGAATTGGTGCAGATATTACACCAACAATGCGAACTGTGGTAGATGCTGCTGTGCAAAAAGCATACGCCGGGAAGCGTTCCATCGAATGGATGGAAGTCTACTGCGGTGAAAAAGCTGACAAAATTTACGGCACCTATATGCCTGAAGAAACTCTCGAAGCACTGCGCGATTATGTGATATCGATTAAAGGTCCACTGACCACGCCAGTCGGTGGTGGTATTCGTTCCTTGAATGTGGCTTTACGTCAGGAACTGGATTTATATGTCTGTTTACGTCCGGTGCGCTGGTTTGAAGGGGTACCTTCGCCAGTACATAATCCGGAACTGACCGACATGGTGATTTTCCGTGAGAATTCAGAAGATATTTATGCCGGTATTGAATGGAAAGCAGATTCTCAGGAAGCGAAAAAGGTTATCAAGTTTTTGAAAGAAGAAATGGGTGTAACCAACATCCGCTTTGAAGACAATTGTGGAATCGGAATCAAACCTGTCTCCAAAGAAGGTAGCCAGCGTCTGGTACGTAAAGCGATTCAATTTGCCATTGAGAATGACAAGCCGAGTGTGACCTTGGTGCACAAAGGCAATATCATGAAATACACCGAAGGGGCATTTAAAGAGTGGGGCTATGAGGTCGCATTGGAACGTTTCGGCGGTGAGCTTTTAGATGGTGGTCCATGGGTTAAAATCAAAAATCCAAGAACAGGCAAAGACATTATTATTAAAGATGTCATTGCTGATGCCTTCTTGCAGCAAATCTTGATGCGTCCGGCGGATTATTCTGTAATTGCGACACTGAACTTAAATGGTGATTATATTTCTGATGCGCTGGCTGCGGAAGTCGGCGGGATCGGGATTGCACCGGGTGCCAATATCGGCGGTTCGATTGCAGTTTATGAAGCAACCCACGGTACAGCGCCTAAATATGCTGGACAAGATAAAGTAAATCCGGGTTCGATTATTCTGTCAGCAGAAATGATGCTGCGTGATATGGGCTGGATAGAAGCTGCCGACTTGATCATCAAGGGGATTTCGGGTGCGATTGCGGCAAAAACGGTGACCTACGATTTTGAGCGCTTAATGCCAGGGGCGACCTTGCTGCGTTGTTCCGAGTTTGGTGAAGCGATTATTGCCAATATGGATGCCTGAAATTGCGATGCAATTTATGAATAAAAAAACCCGCAATTACGGCGGGTTTTTTTATCACTTTATTGGGAAGCAAAGGCTGAACGGTTTAAGGTTAAACGTTAAAATAAGTATCAGGCTGCAAGATCATGTAAGAAGTGTAATGAGCCTAGAAATGATTCGTTCTAAGCTGAATAACTTAGTAAACACTGTATTACATTGACGTATTTGGATACAGCTCAGCGATTGGCTTATTTTGTATAAACGTTACAGTGATGAATGGAACTTCCAGTGATATAGAGACGTTTCTCCAAAGGAGTAAATCATGGCTAAAGCTAAAGCGAGACATAAGCAGGTCCAACAAAAAGACAAGCAGGACAATGCTCAGAATGAAGAGCAGCAACAGCAACAACAGCAACAACCATCGAAACCATCTCGTGCTAAAAAACGTAGATAATCTCCTATCCACCTAAAATAACAAAACCCTCATTTGAGGGTTTTGTTATTTGAACGCTTGTATAAAATCATCACTAAAAATAACAGGATTGTGACTTTAAATTAGGCGGTTGTGATTAAGATAAAAGTCATCTATTTAATTTAATGCGAATATTGGTGAAATTTCTTCGGATTATAAGCTTACTGTTATCTATAGGTTTTCTACTAACTGCCTGTCAGCCACCGCCTTCAGGTGAAGCAGCAGGTTGGAAAAGCCCTTATCTGTATTGGCAATTACAGAGAGCCCAGTTAGAAGCTCCGCTACAGATTCCGGTTGAAGGCGTCAGAGTTGGTCAGATTAATGATACTTGGGGAGCAGCGCGTAGTGACGGTCGTAAACACGAAGGTACGGATATTTTTGCCAAACGCGGTACGCCAGTATTTAGCGCGACCCCAGGTATTGTGCGTAGGATTGGCACCAACAATCTGGGTGGAAAAATCATCTGGGTGACCGGTCCAAATATGAGCCAACATTATTATGCACATCTGGATGACTATGCAGAACATATTCAGGAAGGCGACTGGGTTGAGGCAGGTGAAGTCATCGCTTATGTGGGGAATACAGGTAATGCCAAAAATACCCCGCCGCATTTACATTATGGGATTTATTTAGGTGGGCAAGGAGCAACCAATCCTTATCCTTATTTAGTCCCTTCTCCATGAGCAGAAATTGGCAGAGTTTGTTGTTCAGATTTGAGTCTGACAGGACGTGTGTACCAGAACAATTGTAACGTTCCTAATAAAAGAACAAATGTGGCCAGTATGAACTGTTGATGATAGCTCAATCCAAAATATTGCAGCGCACTAAAACTGAGCCCACCGATTAGCTGAATCGAGGCAAAACACAAGGTGGCAATACTCCAGAGCTTTTTATAAGCCAGTCCATACAGTTGCAAAATGGTATAGGAGGTCAGGAAGACCACAGCCGGATTTAGCATCCCGGTAAAAAAGGAAGAGCTAAAAGTAAGCAATGGGCTGGCATCTAGGGTTGCAATAAAAATAGCCACAATATAAAGACTATAAAGAATTTTCAGGGCAGCAAAATTACCCCATTTTCTGGCCAGTGCATAAGCACTCAAGGCGCCTAAAGCACTACCTAGTCCATACAGAATCCAGTTGAAATTAATCCAGAACAAGCTCAATCCCAACTGCTGGCTTAAATAATCAATCCAGAAGAGTGAATGTGGTATATAGGCGAAAGCACTACAGGCGTAAACCGTCAATAAACTATAAAAGACGCTATTCAAAGATAGAGTAGAGATAACCGAAGGGGCTTGTGCGGACAAATACGGCTTAAATTTCTGAATCAGTAAACTTAAAACGATACAGATAAGCAAAGCAAAACCACATAAGATTAGCCAGGCCGTCTGTATGGAAATTTGATCCAGATAAGGCAGAAACAGGGTCGCAATTAAAACGCCTAGTCCAATTCCGCTAAAACCAATAAAGTTGATTTTAAGACGGTCTTGAAGTTCACAGCACTGTGCAACCACACTCGGCGATAAGATCATCATCAGTCCACCGCTGATCCCGGAAATAATCCGCCAAGCGATATACCATACTTCAGAAAAACCAGAAAATGCACAGCACATCAGGCTGAGCATACCGGCAAAGGCTGAAATTTGAATATAGGTACTCATGCTGCGGTCTTGAGGCAGACGCATGGCCGTAAATGCACCGATTAAATAACCCAGCAAATTGGCACTGCCCAAGAGACTGGCAAAATCTGTACTCCAGCCAAAGGCTTCGCGTGTGCCAGGTAACAGTGCGGTATAAGAAAAGCGAAGAATGCCAATGCCCAAGCACATACTAAGACAAAGAAACAGGCTGAGCTTGATTGTGTTTGAGGACATCCGTGTACTCATGGAATTTTATGTTTGGTCAAAAAATAACATGAATCTTCATAATAAAGGGAAAAATTGCCTGAAAAGAAACCATTGAGTGCAGAAATTTGCTCAAAGAAACCGGTAAGATTTTTAAGATTTCATCAGTCAAAAGCCTGAATTTTTTCATAGAAATAAAAAACCGCGTCTCAACGCGGTTTTTTATATTGTCTATTTCAAGAATTAACGTATCTTGGCCAGGAAACGGCCAACACGGGTAATGGCTTCACGCAGTTCATTTTCAGCCGGCAGGAATACTACACGGAAATGATCCGGTGTCGGCCAGTTAAAGCCTGTACCTTGAACCAGAAGCACTTTCTCGGCACGTAACAAATCCAGCATTAGCTTTTCATCGTCTTGGATTGGATACACATTCGGATCCAGTTTCGGGAAGCAGTACATCGCACCTTCAGGTTTGACACAAGACACACCTGGAATCTCGTTCAGCATTTCCCAGGCAATGTTGCGCTGTTCATATAAACGCCCGCCCGGACGAATCAGGTCGTTAATTGACTGATAACCGCCCAGTGCGGTCTGAATCGCATATTGTGCCTGATGGTTGGCACACAGACGCATCGACGCCAGCATATCCAGACCTTCGATATAGTCTGCTGCACGTGCTTTATCGCCGGTAATGGCCATCCAGCCGGAACGGAAACCAGCAATACGATAGGCTTTAGATAAACCGTTAAACGAGACACAGAGCTGATCGCCAGCCAGAGCTGCTACAGCAACATGCTCGATTCCATCGTAAATAATTTTGTCGTAGATTTCATCAGCAAATAAAATCAGGTCATATTTCTTGGCCAAGTCGACGATTTGTTGCAACACATGACGTGGATAAACCGAACCAGTCGGGTTATTCGGGTTGATAATCACAATACCGCGGGTATTTGGCGTGATTTTGCTTTCCATATCAGCAATATCTGGATACCAGTGATTTTCTTCATCACATTTATAATGGATCGCAGTACCGCCAGACAGATTCACTGCTGCCGTCCAGAGTGGATAATCTGGCATTGGAATCAGCATTTCATCGCCATCATCCAGCAGACCCTGCATGGCCATAACAATCAGTTCAGACACACCATTGCCGATATAAACGTCATTGACGTGCATATCCAGAATGCCTTTTTGCTGATAATACTGACAGATCGCCTTACGCGCCGGGAAAATCCCTTTGGAATCCGTGTAGCCAATCGCATTTGGCAGGTTTAAAGCCACATCGTTGATAATTTCTTGTGGTGCTTCAAAACCAAATGGGGCAGGGTTGCCAATATTTAATTTGATAATTTTGTGACCGGCTTCTTCCATCTCGATGGCCGCTCGTAACACAGGTCCGCGAATGTCGTAGCACACATGCTCGAGCTTAGATGATTTCTTGATCTCGCGAGGGGTTTGGAAAGTGTTCGGCATTTTGATGTTCTCGGAAGGAGTGGAGGTCACTTTTGCATAACGATATAAATAACTTTTAAATGTCTCAGTTGTGACTAGATCGAGATCATGTTCATCTCGAAGTAGTGCAACAATTTTTTCATGCGTAAATCCAAGCTGCTGATATTGTTTGATCACAGGCAGCAGATTTTTAAAAATTACGCTCTTTTTTTGCGACATTTTTTAATCCTGAGCAAATTTAGAGCCAAGAATACCATTAAATTTGCTCACTAAAAAACATTTAATGTAAAAATTGCTTACTTTTATTTCTATATTTGCTTTCTTTTTGCTTTTTTAGGCATTATATGTCTTTTGTAAAATGTTGAATAAAGACTAGAATTTTTAAAATGAATCACGTAAATATAGGATTATCCTATTTTAAATAGCAAGATAAAAAGGTATGTGATCATGGGAAAACTCAATAAATCAGACCGGGAATGGCAAAGAGAGTTATCACCTGAGGAGTTTCGCATTACGCGCGAGAAGGGAACCGAGCCGGCATTTACTGGAAAATACTGGAATACCAAGCAAGATGGCACCTATGTATGCCGTTGCTGCGGCACGCCACTGTTCTCATCTGAAACCAAGTATGACAGCGGCTGTGGCTGGCCAAGTTTCTACCGTCCCGTCAGCAGTTCGGTGGTAGAAGAATTACCTGATACTTCACACGGAATGGTCAGAACTGAGATTGTTTGTCATCATTGTGACGCACACTTAGGGCATGTTTTCCCGGATGGCCCAGAACCGACCGGTTTGCGTTATTGTGTCAACTCGGCTTCTTTGGACTTAGAAACACAAGAAAAAAATGATGAGGAAACCTATCCATGACTAACATTTATCAGTTTGAAGCTGAATTGTTAGATGGCAAAAGCAAGCCACTTGCAGATTACGAAGGCAAGGTACTTTTGATCGTCAATACAGCGAGTAAGTGTGGTTTTACCCCACAATTTTCAGGATTAGAAAAACTTTACGAAAAATATAAAGATCAAGGTCTGGAAATTTTGGGATTTCCATGCAATCAGTTTGGTGGTCAAGATCCAGGTTCCAATGAACAGATTGGTGAATTTTGCCAGAAGAATTACGGGGTATCTTTCCCGATGTTTTCCAAGGTGGATGTCAAAGGCCCTGAAGCGCACGCCATTTTTCGCTATTTGACTAACAATTCCAAAGGTATTTTAGGCAATGGAATTAAATGGAATTTTACCAAATTCCTGATCGGGCGTGATGGCAAGGTATTGAACCGTTTTGCTCCGACCACCAAGCCTGAAGATCTTGAAGATGAAATTGCCAAAGTCTTGTAAGAATCAGCGTCATTTTCTCAGTATGAGATAAAAGTAGAGCTCATCTAATGTTAACTAAAAAACCCACTTTAAATCAGTGGGTTTTTTAAATCATGATTAAAACTTAGAGGATGGTTTTCAGGCGTTGAATAACTTCTTCACATTGCGCCAGATCGGCTACGAGTGCCAGACGTACATGATTTTCACCCGGATTACCCTGTTCGGTATCGCGAGATAAATAACGACCTGGAAGAACTTTAATATGTGCTTCTTCCATCAGGCGCTTGGCAAAGGCTTCATCGTTGTCGACTTTTAACCAGTAGTAGAAGCCCGCATCTGGCTTTTTCAATGGCAATAAATGTCCCAGTTCTTGTTGAAATAAATCAAACTTGGCACGGTATTGTACCCGGTTTTCTTCCACATGCGCTTCATCATCCCAGGCAGCAATCGATGCCAGTTGATGTTGTACCGGCATTGCTGCGCCGTGGTAAGTGCGGTATTGCAAATAAGGTTTTAACAGGCTGGCATCACCGGCAACAAAACCTGAACGCATACCCGGAAGGTTAGAGCGTTTAGACAGTGAATGAAACACCACACAGTTTTTATAGTCATCCCGGCCGATTTCAGCACAAACTTCCAGTAAACCTACAGGTGCCTGATCAAACCACAATTCCGAATAGCATTCGTCTGAAGCAATCACAAAGTTGTATTGATCCGACAGGGCAATCAGTTTTTTAAACTGTTCTTTGGATAGCACTGCACCGGTTGGATTGCCCGGGGTACAGACAAATAGCAATGCTGTTTTTTCCCAGACTTCTGCTGGAACCGCATCAAAATCACCAAGGTAGTTATTTTCCTCAGTACAGTTGATGAAATAAGGTTTGGCACCTGCGAGCAGTGTTGCGCCTTCATAAATCTGATAAAACGGATTTGGCATCACCACATAAGGTGCATCTTCACGATTCACCAAAGCCTGTACAAACGAGAAAATCGCTTCACGTGTACCAGAAACAGGCAGGATATTGCTGTCTGCACTGATGCTATTTAGGTGAAAACGGCGCGTCAGCCAGTGAGCAATACTTTCACGTAGTTCCGGCAAGCCTTTACTGTTTGGATAGGTCGACAAATGTTTAAAGTTATCAATAATCGCTTGTTTCACAAACTCCGGTGCAGGATGCTTCGGTTCACCAATCGACAGGGGAATTAAGGGCATATTTGCAGGCTGGATATCCGCAAAAAGCTGATTTAACTTTTCAAACGGATAAGGATGCAGTAGAGACAAGCTAGAGTTCATGAATAAGTAACCGCGTTTTAATGTGAGTGTTGACTACAAACCTGATGAGAGGCTTCATCCAGTGCAGTTTTAAGTGCAGCTGCAAATTCAGCAGATTCTTCAGGTGTCATAGGGTTGCCATCTTTTTTGGTGACAAAAAATATGTCTTCGGCACGTTCGCCAAGTGTAGCAATTTTGGCAGAGTGGATATCCAGGCCTTGCATCATAAATAAACCACCGATTTTGGCAAGTAAACCAGGATGATCGAGAGTAGCGATTTCGACCATATTTTGATTCAAGGCAGGATTGATACTAATATCGACTGTATTTTCAATATCGAAATGACGTAATTGACGCGGAATCCGGCGCTGCATCAGGCCCGGATATTCATCAGAATGACTCAAGGCATCTTTTAGAGCTTCAATCACGGTGGCTTCGCGTTCCGGATCGGTCAATAAGGTACCAAAACGGTCCAGTACTACATAGGTATCCAGACTGAAGGCTTTAGTCGCTGTAATAATCCGTGCGTCTTGTACATCCAGATTCATACGATCCAGAATAGCCACGGTGGTGGCAAACAGGTTGGGTTGATCCTGCGTATAAATAAAGATCTGTACCGCATCCTGCGCATATTTACGGTGCGCCCGCATCAGCACCAGTGGGGCAGGATTGTCGCCGTGCTGTAAAATGGCACGAGTATGCCAGGCAATTTCATCTGCTGTTTCTTTTAGGAAATAGTCATCACCAAGTTCCTGCCAGACTTTTTCCACTTCATCCAATGAAAAGTCCTGAACCAGAAGTTCGCTGGCCGCAAATTTGGTATCTTCAATCAGCATTTGATAATCAACCGGACGGCCCAGACCAGAACGGATTACGTCACGTGCCTGAGTATATAGTTGACGCATCAGCGAAGCGCGCCAGGTATTCCACAGCTTCGGATTGGTGGCGTTAATATCGGCGACTGTCAGGGTGTACAGATAATCCAGATGTTCCATGTCACCCATTTTTTCGGCGAATTCTTTGACCACATCCGGATCGGAAATATCTTTTTTCTGGGCAGTCACCGACATCATCAGATGATTTTGGATCAGCCACGCCACCAGATTGCTTTCGCGTTCAGTAAAGCCATGGCTACGGCAGAATTTAATCGCATCGCTGGCACCGAGTTCACTGTGGTCACCGCCACGACCTTTAGCAATATCATGGAAAATTGCTGCCAGATAGACGATGTCACGACGGGTCAGACGCTGAAACACTGAACTGACCACCGGAAATTCCTTGGCAAATTCAGGTTCTTTAAAGCGGTTTAAGTTCCGCAGTAGCAATAAGGTATGCGCATCGACCGTATAGATATGGAACAGGTCATATTGCATCAGTCCCAGAATCTGTCCAAAGGCCGGGATGTAATTTCCAAGCACACCATAACGCTTCATCGCGACCATAGTATCGTAGAGTCGATGCGGTGAACGGATAATCGCCATAAATAGCGCCTGATGCACCGGATTATCACGAAAATCCTGATCAATGCGTTTTCCAGCTAGGGTCAGCAGGCGTAAAGTACGCGCACGAATACCTTCGATCTCAGGACGATTGGCTAGTAAATAGAAAATTTCCAGAATTGCGTTTGGATTTTCCGAGAAAATCTTGTGATGCTGCACAGCCAGTTTGCCATCGACCAGTTTAAAGTTCTGGTTGATTTCTTCGATCTGGCGTTCATATTGCGGTAAACGTGGCGTAATGACCGATTCATTAAAATAGGCCAGCAGCATTTCGTTCAGCGTAGACACTTGCTGTGCACTGCGATAATAGCGCTTCATGAACTGTTCAATTGGATAGTTCGGATGATGCGCCTCTTCACGTACATAGCCAAATTTGGCAGCAATATCACGCTGATAATCGAACAATAAGCGGTTTTCATCGCGCTTGGTCAGGCGGTGCAGGTGATGACGGATTTCCCAGAGGAAACTTTCGGCTTCCTCAAGCACACCGAGTTCAAATTCTGAAATAAAACCGAGATGTACCAGATCATAAATGCGATTGACGCGGAAATGCCGTTTGGCAATCCAGCCAATCTGGTTGATATCACGGATGCCACCCGGCGCATTTTTAATATCCGGTTCCAGATTGCTTTCGGTATTGTTGTGCTGAGCATAGCGTTTATGCTGCTCATCCATCTTGGCATCAAAAAAAGTTTTGTCAGTCCAGGTACGTGACACGATACGACGTGGCCATTTGCACAGGTTTTCATTGCCAATAATCAGGCGGGCTTCGATCAGGGTGGTGGCGACGGTCAGATCACTGCTGGCCTGATTAACACATTCATTGATGGTGCGGACACTGATACCGGGTTTGAAATTCCCCACGTCCCAAAGCGATGAAATAAATGTAGAAATCAGTTGTTCCTGTTCCGGGTTAATCTCGTCTTCCGACAAGATCATGATATCGACATCAGAATAAGGCAGCATTTCACGACGGCCATAGCCCCCGACAGCAAACAGGGCCAAATCAGTTTGAGCCAGTTCGGCATGCTGCCAGAGAAACTGCAGGGCTTCATCGATCAGATTGGAACGCGCCAGAATAATATCCCGAATCGACTGCCCATTTTCAAAACTTTCCTGAAGCTGATTTTCGACATCACTGCGCCATTGATTGATGGCTTTAATGTCATGGTTACTTTTAGCGTAATTCAGCAGTGGATGGGTGTTGATCATGTACAGTCGTCCGTTGGTATTTCAGCTTAGTTTTGGTTGACGCTAACTTGGTTGGCGACCTGGAGGGCCAGTTCACGTGCCTGTTCAATGTTTTCCGCACGTGCTGTGGCAACGCCCATACGACGACGTTTAAAACCTTCAGGTTTGCCAAACAGGCGCAAATCGGTATTGCCGTCTGCTAAAGCAAGATTCAGGCCAGAAAATGAAAGATTACGGCCATCTACTCCAGCATAAATTACCGCACTGGCAGCCACACTATGTCGTGCAGTATTCACCGGCAAGCCTAAAATAGCACGTGCATGCAGCTCAAATTCACTTTGAAATTGGGAGGCTAAAGTCACCAGTCCAGTATCGTGTGGACGTGGGGAAACCTCACTAAACCATACTTTGTCGCCTTTTACAAAGAGTTCCACTCCAAAGATTCCGCAGCCACCAAGTGCTGTAGTGACCTTGTTGGCAATGCGCTTGGATTCTTCCAGCGCGGCTGGAGTCATCGGTTGAGGCTGCCAGCTTTCCACATAATCACCTGAGTCCTGACGATGTCCGATCGGGTCGCAATAAGACGTTTCGATTTCGCCGGTTTCTGGATTTTTTGCACGAACAGTCAATAAGGTAATTTCAAAATCAAAGTCAATTTGTGATTCTACAATCACAGTACCCTGATTGACCCGGCCACCGGTTTGCGCATATTCCCAGGCAGCATCGACTTCATCAAAACGGGTAACACGAGACTGCCCTTTGCCTGAAGATGACATCACCGGTTTCACAAAGTTTGGATAGCCGACATCGTCACAGGCCGCGCGGAAGGATTCTAAACTGTCGGCAAAACGGTAAGCTGAAGTTGGCAGACCGAGTTCTTCCGCAGCCAGACGACGAATACCTTCACGGTTCATGGTCAGATTGACGGCTTTAGCAGAAGGAATGACTGTAGCAATGTTCTGGGCTTCTATTTCAAGCAGAACTTCGGTCGCAATCGCTTCAATTTCAGGAACAATTAAATGTGGCTGGATTTGATTGATGAGTTGTTTGAGTTCTACAGCATCTGCCATATTCAAGGTATAGGAATAATGCGCAACCTGCATGGCAGGGGCATGATCATAACGGTCAGCAGCATGAACTTCGACTCCAAGGCGTTGTAGTGAAATCACCACTTCCTTGCCCAGTTCACCAGAACCCAATAATAGAACTTTATAGGCAGAAGATTGAAGGGGAGTACCAATAGTCACGCTCATGTGGATCATCCATGCTTGATTTTATGGACTTTTAGCATAGCAGAACTGAGCCGACAGTTAAGCCAAGATTCATACAAAATTGTGATATTGACCAACAGTTTTATTTATAAAGTTTTTCTAGATTTTAATAAGGAGGCGCTGTCATTTTCACATCGCTGTCAGACTGCGTTTGCAGAAGATAAATCCCGCTTTGAGACTTGAGCTTTTCTATTTGTGCAACGTGTTCAGCATTGATATTCAACATCTTTAACAGACGCAATGTACGAACATGCAGGAAATAGGCATAGGGCAATACAAAAGGCAGTACCAAGCACAGCAAAAATAACAGTAGTCCAAAAATTGTGAATTGAATGCTGTCTCGCAAGACGGCGACGAGCTGGAACTGATCTGCTGAAAAGGCGGTAGCTGAAAAAAGAATAATAAGGAGCGCAAATAAACTAGCAAAAATTTTTAGAGCATTCGGCAGGATACGATGTATGAAGCTCCACTTACCTAAGACCAATGTCAAGGGATGAAGATGCAGCACGTGTTGGCTCTGATTAAGCATGGCAATAATTTGATGAGTGCCATTCTTTTCAATATAAACCACACGAACTTGATCCGCCGGCTGCACATGTACTTCAACAAAATGTCCGGTAAAATTCTGAGCATTGATAAAACATTCAAAATATTGTGCCGGCACTTCATGTCGATGGAATACGGTTAACATTTCATCGCGCCGATGATGAATAAAGATTTTGCCTTCAATCACCTGTTTGACTTCAAACATGCGCATCCTTCCTTGTTTTTATTGTTATATAAAAAAAGACCTATACTATGAGTTTAGCATAAGTCTTTGTTTCAATTGATCAACGAGTTAAAGCTTAAAAGGGTACTGCAACATAGGTGTAAACCAACCCATAGGTCAGTGCTGCGGTCAGTGTCGCCATCACGATCCGTTTAAACTTAAAGTACAAAGCCGTGAGCACAATAAAGCCAACCAGCATCGCAAAACTTTTATTCGGCGTTTCTAATAAAGGTGGCAGGGTAGCAACTACCAACATGGAGCTGATCGCAGCGATGCCAATTGAACCCAAGGCAATTTTTAGCCACAACGCTCCGCGTTTTTGCGAACCTTGCTGAAATTTTTGAATGACAAAAAAAGGACCAAAGCGCGAGGCAAAATTGGCAATCCCGACTAAAATCCCGACCAGAATAATCTCTAGATTCATGCTTGATCTCCTGCGTGTTCAGGATCTGGCTGTTTCAAAATATAGTGCTTAAACAAGCCGGCGAAAATACCAGAACTTATACCGATAAAGATCGCGGCAGACAGGTCGATAAAATAACAGGCAATCGCAGACACCAGAATTGTGACAGCTACAACAAAAGTATGTTTTTTCTCAAAAGCGGCTAACAAGAAGCTCAGGAACAGCGCAGGTAACAAGAAATCCAGCGCAGCCTGTAAGAATTGCGGCAGGTTGCTGACCTGATCGGCAAACAATCCACCGAGGAAAGATCCGAGTGCCCAGGACATCCAGCTAAACAGGCTTAAACCGAGCATCCAGGATTCTGACCATTCCTGTCGCCGTTGCGAGAGCTTGATCATGCCGGAGGCAAAAACTTCATCGGTCAAACCCCAAGACCAGATTGCCGTTTTCTTTAAATTCAGCCGGTCTTGAATCAGATTTTGTAACGCAGGGCCATAAAGCAGATGACGAATGTCTAAGGCAATCACGGTTAATGCCGTCATCCAGATAGATGTTCCACTACCTAAGAGAGCGACCACCAGGAACTGGCTGGCACCTGCATACATCGAGCAGGACAGGAACAGTGCTTCCCAGGCGGTAAAGCCAAACTGAGTGGCTGAAACACCAAAAGCAAACGACACTGGTAAATAAGTGAAGATAATCGCTTGGCTATCTTTTGCACCTTGCCAGAAGCCAGCAGGTTGCGTAGCGAGTTGATTCGGTTCAGACACGACACACCTTGAAGGAGAGTTGAACGATGGGTCAAATGAAGATTGTGTATTCTACGTGAATTTAATAGCATAGTGCCGAAATGTTTAAATTGGCGAGCCTGATATGTGGATGTTCAAGACACGTGCGATGCTGACTGCTGCTTTAATAAGCACGGCAATATTGTTACAAGCGTGTGGGAATGACAGTCAATCGACTGATAAGCCAGAAATTAAACCGGCACCTAAATTGACTAATGATGCGACGACTTATGCCAATGCCGCATGGCAACTGATCAATGAAGTGGATCCACTGGTCTATAATAAAGAAGTGGATCAGCTGGAAACACAGGTACGTCAACCAGCACGTAAATTGAGTACAGACTGGCGTATTAATGTCAAAATGACCGATTCGGTGACCGAAGGCAAATATGCTCTGTGTCGTAAAGCTTTGACCAGTCTGGAAATCTGGGCGCGGACGACCATGGAAAATGGCAACAGCCTGCAACAAAAACAGGCGGATTATGAGCGGGATAAACTGCAATGTCAGAATGCCATTGCCCATCCTGCACTCGGAAATACCGATCCTAAGCAAAAAGGTACTGCAATTGCCAATATGCAATAAACCTTTGCCCATTTAAATGTACCTATAAAAAGCCAGTCATTTAGACTGGCTTTTTTAGCAAAATAAACTTTAAAAATAGGGCATCCACACATGTTCTAATAAAAGCACCATGACACCGCAGATCAGCAGGGTGCTGCCAATCATGCGTTGAATCAGCATACGTGTAGACATGGCAGATCTCCTCAAAGATTTAAAGTGCGTTTAACGCTTCCAGATAACGACGATTTACTTCTTTCCAGTTCACGACATTGAAAAAAGCTGAGATATATTCCGGACGACGGTTTTGATACTGTAAATAATAGGCATGTTCCCAGACATCCAGACCTAAAAGGGGAATATTGCGATGCATCAGCGGAGAATCCTGATTGGCGCTACTTTCTACAATAAGCGTTTGATCTGGCGCCATACTTAACCAGGCCCAACCACTACCAAAACGGCTAAGCGCTGCTTGGGTAAACGCTTCTTTAAATGCCTCGAATCCTCCTAATTCATGTTCGATCGCTTTGGCAATTTCAGCTTCGGGATGACCACCGCCGTCTGGACTCATCACTGTCCAGAACAGGGAATGATTGGCATGTCCACCGGCATTGTTCATCACGTTCTGTCTGAGTTGCTCGGGCACTTCATTGAATTTGCTAATTAAGGCTTCGACTGATAAATCTTCCCATTCAGTGCCTGCTATTCCTGCATTAATATTATTGATATAGGTTTGATGATGCTTGCTATGATGAATTTCCATAGTCTTGCTATCGATATGAGGCTCTAGCGCATCATAAGCATAAGGCAGTACAGGCAAGGTGTAGCTCATTGGCAGGATTCCTTGGGGAGAATGGAGTTAGGTTATTTTTCATTAGATTTAAGATACACTCTAATTTAATATTCATATATGAGAATAGTTATCATTATTGTTAATATGTGTTGATCTTATGCGCTTCCAGAAAGCCTGTTATACGTATGAATCCTCTTTTTATAAGCAATAAAAAAACCCCAAGAAGGGGCTTTTTTTAACAGCAATGACTTAAACGTTAAAACGGAAGTGTAAAACATCGCCATCCTGAACGATGTAAGTTTTACCTTCTAGACGCCATTTGCCTGCTTCTTTCGCACCGGCTTCGCCGTTGTACTGCACGAAATCATCATAAGCGATACATTCTGCACGGATAAAGCCTTTTTCAAAGTCGGTATGAATCACGCCTGCTGCCTGTGGTGCAGTTGCGCCAACTTTTACGGTCCAGGCACGAACTTCTTGTACACCCGCGGTGAAGTAAGTTTTTAGGCCAAGCAGTGAATAACCCGCGCGAATCACCACGTTTAAGCCAGGTTCTTCCATGCCCATTGCTTCAAGGAATTCAGCACGGTCTTCATCTTCAAGCAATGAAATTTCAGCTTCAATCTGGTTGCACAGTGGAACTACAATCGCATTTTCTTCAGCAGCCAATTTTCTCACTGCATCTAAATGTGGGTTTTTCTCAAAACCGTCTTCAGCAACGTTGGCAATATACATGGTTGGTTTAAGGGTCATTAAGCCAAAACCACGAACCAGTTTACGTTCGTCATCATCTAGGTCTGCTGCGCGAGCCGGTTTACCTTCATCCAGTAAAGGCTGGATTTTTTCCAATACAGCTTTAGTGGCTAGCGCTTCTTTGTCACCACCTTTAGCAGATTTAGTCAAACGCGTAATTGCTTTGGCTACAGCATCTAAGTCTGCGAGCGCAAGTTCGGTATTAATCGTAGCGATGTCATCCAGTGGATCAATACGACCATTCACATGAATCACGTTTTCATCTTCAAAACAACGCACAACGTGAGCAATTGCATCAGTTTCACGAATGTTGGCCAGGAACTGGTTACCCAAGCCTTCACCCTTAGAAGCACCTGCTACCAGACCTGCGATGTCTACAAACTCCATAGAAGTCGGAATAACACGTTGCGGTTTAACAATTGCAGTCAATTTGTCTAAACGTGGATCAGGAACAGGTACAATTCCGGTGTTTGGTTCGATCGTACAGAAAGGGAAGTTTTCTGCAGCAATAGCAGCTTTGGTTAAGGCATTGAAAAGTGTAGATTTACCAACGTTCGGCAAGCCGACAATACCGCAATTAAAACCCATGAAATAACTCACAAAAGCGTTATATAAAAATTGCCCCCGATTTTACATGAAAGCATGACTAAAGTCAGGTCATGTGCTTGTGGTTTATTGCAATCAAATGCTTCTGGCGACCTAAAATGACTCGCTGAGCTTTCCGGGATGTGTAGTGAGTCCACCAACCATAGAGGAATAATCAGCCAGTATTTTACTTTTGAATAAAAATCACATTGTTTTTCTAAAAGTGAGTGACTAAAGTATCTGAATAAAACAGCGGCCTACACGCCCTGATCCAATAACGATAAACATGGAGCATACATGCGAACTTTATACCAGTTTCCTTTATCTCACTTTTGCGAAAAAGCACGTTGGATGCTGGACCATAAAGAGTTGTATTATGTTGCTCATAATCTGATACCCGGGGTACACCGCGCTTTTGCCCGCCTGAAAACAGGACAGAATCGTCTGCCTATTTTGCGTGATCAGGATCGATGGATCGCAGATTCCACCCAGATTGCTCTGTATCTGGATGATACTTATCCAGAACATCGTTTACTGCACGCGGAAGGATATTTTCGAAATAAAGCTTTAGAAATTAATGAAATTACTTTGGAATTGGGTCGTCATGTCCGTCGCTGGATGCTCTCTCAAGCACTGACTTCTGATCATGAATCTCTGGATATTTTAATTGGTGAGCAGGGCTATCTGCGCCAGTTTGAAAAATTTTCTAAACCTTTATTGAAAGCGATGGTGGCCAAGGGGTATGCATTGAATGAGGAAACCGTGGCGGAATCTAAACAACACATCGATGTTGCTGTACAGCAGCTTAATCAGATGCTGGTCAGCCAAGGTGGGCATTATTTTGTCGGAAATCGTTTAGGTCTGGCGGATATTGCAGTCTGTTCCATGTTGGCACCGCTTCTGGCGATTCCAGGTACGCCGTGGGAAAAAGAAAATTTTGAAACCTTGTCCGAAGAATATCGCGACTATCAGCAGTATTTGAATGAGCTACCACTGGGTGAATATATTTGCCGTATTTACCGAACCGAACGCAATGCACGGGTAGACTGGCGTGGTGTATAAGTTTAAATGCTAATCCAAGAATTAAAAAAACGCGCATGAAGCGCGTTTTTTAATGAGATTATGATTAACCCCAAGGATTAGTCTGGTCGATATCAATATTTTTAGTAAAATTATTGAGGAGTGAACCAAAATCAAATCCGGATGAAGAACCGCCACTGCCGATATTCTGAATTGTATCTTTAATGCCCGGCAGGATAGCAGACAGATCAATATTGGAATCAGTCGTACCCACACCTTGGACAAGATCACCGAGGTCAGGCAATTCAATCGAAGAGCCACTACCAACCAACTGACCAACACCTTCGGCAATACTGCCTAAGTCAAAGCCGTTTGAAGCAGAGGAAATACCTTCGATCATACCACCCAGATCCAGATCGCTACCGAGATTGAGATTGCCTAATAATCCACCTAAATCTATGCCATTTGAACCATTCGCAATCAGACCGCTCAGTAAGTCAGTGAAGCCACCGACATCAAAACCACCTGTTGCATTTCCGCCTACAAAGCCGCTAATTAAATCGGTAATAGCACCAAGATCAAAATCACCGCCTGCATTGCCACCGATTAAGCCACCCACCAGACCTGCAATTGCTCCAATATCTATATCACCTAAACCGTCAGAACCACCGATCAGACTACCGACCAATTCAGCAATTTGTGCGATATCAATTTCACCATTACCGCCAATCAGGTTGCCGACCAGACCTGCGATGGCACCAATATCTACACCGCCCAATCCGCCAGAACCGCCGATCAGGCCACTAACCAGTTGAGCGATTTGCGCAATATCAATCTCGCCATTGCCACCGATTAAGCCACCCACCAGACCTGCAATTGCTCCAATATCTATATCACCTAAACCGCCAGAACCGCCGATCAGACCACCGACCAATTCAGCAATTTGTGCGATATCAATCTCGCCATTGCCACCAATCAGGTTGCCGACCAGACCTGCAATCGCACCAATTTCCACGCCACCTAGGCCGCCAGGCCCACCAATCAGGCCGCCAACCAGTTGAGCGATTTGTGCGATATCAATCTCGCCATTACCGCCGATCAGGTTGCCGACTAGACTAGCAATCGCACCGATATCAATATTGCTTGAACCACCGATTAAGCCAATAACCAGTTGAGCAATTTTCGCGATATCGATATCACCATTACCACCGATGAGGTTGCTGACCAGACCCGCAATGGCACCAATATCAATATTACTTGAACCGCCGATCAGGCCACCGACCAGTTGAGAAATTTTACCAATATCAATATTGCCCGTACTGCCGCCCAATAAGCCGCCCACCAGTTTAGAAATAGCCTCAAGATCCAGGCTGCTGCTATTGCTCCCCATTAAGCTCTTTAATAAGTTGGTGACCTGGGTAATATTAAAGCTACCGCCATTGGATTGGGTTAAGCTACTGATCAGGCTTTGAATATTTAAACTTGAGGCATTCGAACCAGAAAATTGAGTTAATAAATTGCTGAGATTTGTCGTACTCAGGCTGCTTCCAGAAAGGAGATTATTTAATAATGAGCTGACTGAAGGTTGAGTATTGGATCCGGTGAGATTGCCAATAAGATTGGTGAGGGTACCTGATGTCGTTCCACCGAGTAAGCCGCCCAATAAGCTCTTCGTTTGGGTTTCGACGGTTAAAACAGGACTCACTTTTGTTTTTATAAAGCTTAAAAGTTGAAGCCATGACCGTTCCTTGTGTAATATTTTTGAAATGCGCTATTTTTGTTTTTAAAGCGCCTTTGTTTTAATCTATTTCTATACACTTGTAAAAGATGGACGGTTAAGTCGTGTAGGGGCTGACAGGAATAGCCTATCTGTTGCCATGTTTACCCAATTTAAATAATTTAAAAATAAAGATTTAATCAAAAATACCATTGGTCATGTTTTTAATTTATGCGATTAACGGTCATTTAAACCCTCCTGAAAACCGTATTTATAAAATGAAATCCCATTTGGGAAAAAATTTCAGAATATGAAAATTTTGTGAAAAATAAATAAATATTGTATAACAGAGATGGCGCAAAATTTTCTGCATCTATTGATTATTGATATAAGAGTATAAAAATGGAACTGGATCGTTTCGATAAACATATTCTAGAAATATTGACCCATGAAGATGTCAATCTGAATGAACTGTCCGAGCGGGTGAATTTATCTGTCAGTTCGGTGCATCGTAGGATCAAACACTTAATCGATCATAATATTATCAGTGGCTTAAAACGTGAAATCAATTACCAAAAATTAGGTTTCAGTCTGCATGTGCTGTTGCAGGTATCCTTAAGCAAACATGATAGCGATACTTTTGCCAAATTTCTGGAAGAACTGGAAAGTATTCCCGAAGTAATTAATGCCTTTTTGGTCACCGGTCAGTCGGCAGACTTTATTGTTGAAGTCGTGGCAAGAGATATGGAAAATTATAGTGAAATCCTGCTTAAGCGGATTGGAAAAATTGAGCATGTGGTGGCACTGCATTCCAGCTTTGTGATTAAAGAATATAATGTCTTTAACTGTAGCGGATTACTCAATAAAGTTTAATCAAAGCTAGGTTGGTGGACAGCCATAAAAAAACGCACCCTAAGGTGCGTTTTTTGAATCAGACATATTTAAGCATCAAGTTCTGCTAAAACTGCGTCTGAGAATTCAACGTTGGTATAAACGTTTTGTACATCATCCAGATCTTCAAGCATATCAATCATTTTCATGATTTTTTTCGCTTGATCGATGTCTGTGATTTCTGCTTTGGTTGAAGGACTCATCACTACTTCAGCATTGTCAGATTTTAAACCTGCAGCAGTTAAAGCATCTTGAACTTCACCGAAGGCTTCAGGTGTGGTAATGACCAAGATATCATCTTCAGTGACTTCGATGTCTTCAGCACCTGCTTCTAATGCCACTTCCATGATTTGATCTTCCAAAGACACATCTTCAAAAGTGATCTCACCACGTTTCGTGAACAGGAATGCCACCGAACCATTGGTGCCTAAGTTACCATCAGTTTTAGAGAAGCAATGACGTACGTCAGGCACAGTACGGTTCAAGTTGTCAGTCATGGTTTCAACAATAACCGCAACACCACCTACACCATAACCTTCGTAGGTCACTTCTTTCAGGTCGTCGTTATCTTCGCCACCAGCACCACGTTGAATGGCACGGTTGATCACGTCACGTGTCATATTCACTGATAATGCTTTTTCAACCACAGCACGTAGACGAGGGTTGCTTGCAGTATCTGGACCACCAAGCTTTGCAGCAGTGGTTAATTCACGAATGTATTTGGTAAAAACTTTACCACGACTCGCATCTTGTTTTGCTTTGCGATGCTTAATATTGGCCCACTTGGAATGACCCGCCATGCGAACTATGCTCCTTGTAGATTGGCTGTATGCCTATCAGAATGCCGAAATTCTACCATAAGCGTTTTTTTAAAAAAAAGTGCCTGGATTTGAGATTTCAGGATAAAAACAAAAAAAGTGCAATATCGAGGAAAAATAGAAAGAGGATAGGGGGATTTATAATTCTATTTATACATTTATATGGACAGATGACTTGGACATAAACAGCAGAATCGCTGATTATGTCCGTGCTTTTATTTTTAAAAAGCTTATTCTGGAATAACGATATCCAGGCCAACCTTGTCTTTATATAGTTGCTTGATCAAAGCCAGGTCATGCGCAAGGTCTGTCGGATAGATCTTGCCAAGAATGCCACCTTGCTTGGTTCTGGAATTGGCGTATAACAACACGATTGGTACATTGGCAGCCTTGGCAATATGCCAGAAACCGGTACGGATTGGTTTGCGTGCTTCACCTTGTTTAGCCCGTGTTGCTTCGGGAGCAATCACCAGATTGAACTTTTCATTGTTCTGAAAATGTTCCACCATCTGGGTCACGATATCTTTACTGGCCTTGCGGTCAACCGGAATACCACCCACAGCGTTCAATAGCGGTTTAAACGGTCCTTTAAATAATTCTTTTTTAATCAAGGTATGAACCTTGAGGTCATAAATCTGGAACAGGGCAATTGACAGTACCGCATCCATCATTGAGGTATGTTCAAACCCAATAATGACCTGTTTATCTTCAAGCACATCTGGTTCGACATGATATTGCCAACCTGCAAGTTTAAATGCAGATTCGCCAAGGAATTTATTTAGCATAAGCACAGATAAGTAAAAGCTGTATGTAGAGAACTGCATAATTTCATCTTGTTCGCCCATACAGTCAATAGGCTTTCCAATAAAATCAGCGAATAATGTAAAAATCTATGATTTATTCATCTTTTTAAGCTGCAAGATTAAGAGTTAATATATATAAATAAAATAATATTAATACCTTAAAAATATGAGTAGATACAAAAAAAGTCTTAAAATGATGAAAAAATGACTATCCAGAGCACACTTTAGTTATTAGACTTTTGTCGAAGAAGACTGATACAGGTCTTTTCTATTTTCTTATTCTTTCTACTCTGAGATTGAAAAGTATGACGTACATGACAGCCTTCGTAGTCTCCTTATTGATTTTTGCGCTTATAATTGTATGGTCTTTGATCGAAATTAAGCAGGATTTACATAAAGACGAAGAAATGAAGTCTGAATTCTAGTCATTCTATCTTCTTGAGCTCAAGGCTATTCCTTTAACAGTGCTGCCTGAGCAATAAAGAATTTTAATACCTTATAGATATACTAAGACCTTAAATCTATCAGTTTTACCCTTAGTAGACCGGATTAAATTCAAGATGACAGGCTCATTTGTCTTAAATGATGCAGCATGTATCTCATTTTTCTATACGCCTCCTATACTGAAGTCTTAAGTAACTGAAATTTTGGCCAAGACTAGTCGCTTATGATTGCTGCCTAAATGTTCAAGCAGTTATAAAAGCACTTGTCTTTCCAAAAAATCTTAGCTAGTATTCATGACGCCTGAACTTATTGATAAATAAAGTTTTCAGCATATAGGGCCTATAGCTCAGTTGGTTAGAGCAGCGGACTCATAATCCGTTGGTCGACAGTTCAAGTCTGTCTGGGCCCACCATATAAAACAACCACTTAGGTGTATTAATCCTAGGTGGTTTTTTGTTTTTGGATATTATGAAATCTGAAGTAAGCAATTCACTTAATTGATCGTTGCTCTTATCTCGAAGGACTTAAAATGGTTGCCTCTACTGATAATTAACTTTTCTGGTTTACCTTTCAATAAATACTCTTCGTTCCCAGCTTAATAAAAAAGCATCTCCCTCAGATATTACTTTTGTTATCTAGATTCCATAAACATCCTCTTTAATCAAAAAAAAGTTCATATTTATGAAATAATTGTGATGTAGTTCAAAGAATATCTGCAAAAAAAGTGAAAAGTAGATGAAATGCATTTTACAACTGAAAAAATTATGCTAATTAATATGAGATGATTTTTTAGTCAAAAATCATGATGTTTCAGGACGGAATATCTTAAGAAGCGTATTAAAAAAATGATTAAACAGGAGTTTCAATGATGCTTCAGCTTTTAAGAAAATTGTTTTGTTTGCATATTTATGAATATGAGCAAATGCAAGAAATCGGGGAACACAGGGAGTGTCGTAAGTGCGGTACGAATAAGGACTAAAGTTTTTGCAAGAAAAGTGAGCAATGGCTCACTTTTTTATGCTTGTTATGGGCTAATTTCCGTTAAAATTAAAGGGAAATTTCAACATGATGAACAGGCATATGAGCAAAGATTTTCATGCAGATACCTATATCGTCGACAGCAACCTGGCAGATACGCTGCACTGGCTCAGCCTGCATCAAGATAGTTATGACTCCTTTAGTTATGATGCAGTCACGCAAGCGCTGATGGTGCATCATGCTAATGGAGTAGATCAAATCCGAGTCGGAGATTATCTGAATGCCCGTTATGGTATTTTAATTACTGCACATAACTTTTCTGCAAGTTCATCAAGTTAAACAGTTATTAGCTTGCCATGGCATCTGTAGCCAGACTGCGAACACTCGGTTTTGGCTGTTCTGCAACTAAACCTAATTTTGCAAAAAGTTGCTGATCTCGACCTTGGGATGTATTAGGGGTCGTCAGCAGTTTTTCACCAGAGAAAATAGAATTGGCACCAGCCATAAATGCCAAAGCCTGATCCGAATCGCTTAAGGATTCACGCCCTGCAGAAAGGCGAATATAGCTTTTAGGCATCAACAAGCGTGCTACGGCAATGGTACGAATCCATTCAATCACATCCAGTTTTTCTACATCTGCCATCGGTGTGCCTTCAATCGGCACCAACATATTAATTGGCACAGATTCAGGATGGATTGCCAGAGTTGCAAGCTCATATAACAAACCAATCCGGTCATCACGACTTTCGCCCAGACCCACAATACCGCCACTACAGACTTTCATACCAGCTTGACGCACATGATCCAGAGTATCCAGACGATCATCAAAGCTACGCGTGCTGATGATATGTGAATAGTATTCACGAGAAGTGTCCAAATTATGGTTGTAATAATCCAGTCCTGCATCTTTCAAGCGTTCAGCCTGTGATCCATTTAGCATCCCCAGTGTCATGCAGGTTTCCAGACCGAGTGCTTTAACTTCACGTACCATTTCCAGCACATAAGGCATATCGCGTTCATGCGGGTTGCGCCATGCAGCCCCCATACAAAAGCGTGAACTGCCTGATGCCAGCGCCTGTTTTGCTTCCTGAATCACTTTATCGACCGCAATACGTTTTTCAGCTTCCAGTTTGGAATCATAATGCGCTGATTGTGAACAGTATTTACAATCTTCAGGACATTTACCGGTTTTAATCGAGAGCAGGGTACTCACCTGAACGGTATTCGCAGTGAAATGTTCACGATGAACCTGTTGCGCCTGAAATATTAAATCCATTAAAGGCTGCTGATAAAGTGCTTGTATTTCTTCACGTGACCAATCATTACGTACCGCATCACTACTGTTCATCTCTTTCCCTATCTATGCTTATTTATCATTCGGTTCATCTTAATAAAAATAAGCTTTTGCTTCACTAGCAAAATATGACCTTATATAAATGGCAAAGCCCACACGAGGTGAGCTTATTTTTTCAGTTGCCAGATTATTTATTACTGTGATTTCCATGAATATCCTGGCCATGCAGATCACTACGGTGCTGCTTGTTAAACACACGCTGATCCTGTTCATGCTGATTGTTTTTTGGGGAATTAATCGGGCCATGTTGCGGCTGCTGCTGTTGTTGCTTCTGCTGGTCATGCTGAAGCTGCTCAAGCAGTTCTTGATTTGGATTTTTTGATGACATCATCTTTCCTCCACTTCATTCTTCATTTCTGACTATTTTTATTTATGCCATAGTCTGAAACACGGGTGTGTAAGGCTTTTAAGTGAAACTGTGAATCTAGGTAAAGTTGAAATATATTTTAATAGTGAGAGAAAATTAGCTGGATTTTGCCAGTTGTTCTTGAATGGCCCAATCGATATGTACCTGCACAATTCCATCATGCTGATCACGCTGTTGCTGAAGGGCCGGAATAATCTGCCCATCAAAGGGTGCATTGCCCAAACCAATCGCGATATTGCGCATAAAGCTTTGGTAACCCGTACGACGCATAGGGCTGCCTTCAGTCGAACTTAAAAAGGTGGCTTCATCCCATTGCCATAAATCCAGTAAACTCACCTGATCCAGTCCATGCCGTGGATGAAAATCCTCTACCGACGTGACTTGGGCAAAACTGTTCCATGGACATATCAGCTGGCAATCGTCACAACCAAAAACCCGGTTACCAATTCCGCGTCGTAAATCTTCGGGAATGATGCCTTTATATTCGATGGTCAGATAGGCGATACAGCGTCGTGCGTCCAGCATGTACGGTTCTACAATGGCTTGAGTCGGACAGATGTCGATACACGCGGTACAGGAGCCACAATGTTTCGTCGCAGGTTCATCAAAAGGCAGTTCCAGTGAAGTAAGCAGTTCACCCAAAACAAAGAATGAGCCTGATGTTTTATGAATCAGAAGGGTGTGTTTACCTGTCCAGCCCATGCCGGCACTTTCAGCCAGCGATTTTTCAAAAATGGGTGCAGAATCCGCAAAAGGACGTGATTCAAAATCTCCGATTTTTCCCCGGATTTTTGTCGCCAAGGTTTTCAGGCGACCGCGCATGGTTTTATGATAATCCCGGCCACGAGCATAACGCGCGATAATGGCAGAGTTGGGTGCATAAGGGATATAACGTGGTTCTGGTGCGTCGACCAGATAATCCATACGCACACAGATAATGCTACGTGTGCCGGGAACCAGTAAGGCGGGATTGGCACGTTTTTCCAGATTCTCTTCCAGAAACTTCATGTCACCATGATAACCACGATCCAGATATTCCTGTAAGCGTGCTAATTCTGCTTGAGCATCTGGTTTGGCAATGACACAATCAGAAAAACCCAATTCTAAAGCCTGCGCTTTAATCCATGCTTTTAGCTCGGCTGGATCTTGTTGATAAACTTTAATTTGCGCTTGAGAATCGGGAGTTGCCATAAACCAAAGACAGGGAATAAGAAATGCAGCAACAAGTTTACCATAGCCGTGATCTACAAGCATGGGAGCAGCGCTGGTTTCAACAGCAAAATAGTTCCTACGGTTTAATGCAACAAGTCGCCTGGGGGATTAGTCAGCGGCTGATCACTTTATTTTCCCAGCAAAAAATAAAAAAAATCGCTGTCTGCTGTGGTCAGGGTAATAATGCCGGCGATGGCTATCTTGTGGCCAAATATCTCAAACAGGCGGGCTTCAGTGTTGATATTTATGCAGTTGAGTTGGGTAATTCCAAAGATTTAGCATCGGCTGTGCAGGAAGCTCAGCAAGCTGGCTTGCAGCCTTATTCGCATTTTGATTTTCAATCTGAATGTGAGGTCTATATCGATGCATTATTCGGAATTGGTCTGAACCGTCAGCTGGACTTTGACTGGCAAAATGTTATTCAAACGATCAATCAGCAAACTGGATTAAAAATCTCAATTGATATTCCGAGTGGATTGGATGCCAATACCGGCCAGCCTTTGCCTGTTGCGATTAAAGCTGACTACACTTTCACGGGTTTAGGGCTTAAGGCAGGACTGTTTACCGGACAAGGCAAAGAATATGCGGGCAAGATCGAACTGATTTCTGCTATTCCAACAGATACTGAGCTTCAGCCGACTGCTTGTCTTTCATCGCATGAGATTCAATTGCCCAAGCGTGAAGCCTTTGGTCATAAAGGCAGTTATGGTCATGTCTTAGTGATTGGTGGACATGCTGATATGGGTGGGGCAGTGATCATGGCGGCAGAGGCAGCATTTGCTGCCGGAGCAGGTAAAGTCACCATCGTTTGTGATGCAAAACACCATACTGCGATTTTGTCACGTGCACCAAATATCATGCTGCGTGATATCAATCTTTTAACTCAGGAGCAACGCCAAGCACTAATTCAGCAGGTCGATGCAGTCTGTTTTGGCATGGGATTAGGTCGTGATTCTTGGTCAGAGCAACAATATACAGTTTGGTTTGAGCTGACTCAGCAATCTGATCTGGAGGTAGTTTTGGATGCGGATGCCTTATGGTTTCTGGCCAAGCAGCCTCAAGTTTTGAATTCCCAGACTTATGCGACTCCGCATCCTGGGGAAGTCGCTACGTTACTGGCGTGTAGCACTGCGGAAGTTGAAATGGATCGGATTGCAGCCATTCATGCCCTGCAACAAAAATATCAGGGACAATGGGTACTAAAAGGTTCAGGCAGCCTGATTCTGGAAGAAAAACTTTATATATGCACAGCTGGAAATGCCGGTATGGGGACGGGTGGAATGGGAGATGTGCTGGCCGGCATGATTGCCAGTCTAAAGGCACAATTTGCACAAAAAATTCATTTGCATGAAATTGTAACTTTACATGCATTGGCTGGTGACGAATTGGCCAAAAATGGCGAACGTGGCTTGCAGGCACAGAATATGAAACATGCGATTTATCAGGTGGTGAATCGTTAAGGAGAATAGTATGCCAGTCATCAAACTGAATATTTCAGGCCAGGTACAAGGAGTTGGATACCGTTACTGGTTTGCCGAACAGGCTCAAGCACTTGGACTGAAAGGGAATGTGCAGAACTTGAGCACGGGTGAAGTGGAGGCGGTTATTGTTGGAACAGATTCACAGCTTAGTGAAATGATTGCACGAAGTTGGCAAGGGCCTGCTCGTGCAACTGTACAAGCGATTATTCAGGAATATCTGAAATCCGACCTAGATGTTCAAGACTTTAGAATATTGCGTTAAACCTTATCGACGCCGACTGCTGACACGACTACGACCGCGTGCCATACCACCCAAAGCGTTCAATACCGCCATTTTACTCATACTGCCTGAGGCATGAGCATGACAAATGGCGGCAGCTAAGGCATCGGCGGCATCCTGTTGCGGTTTGATACTGAGTTTTAGAATATTCATTACCATCATCTGCACCTGTTCTTTGTCGGCAGCGCCATAACCCACCACCGACTGCTTGATCTGGCGCGCGGTATATTCAGCGACTTTCAAATCCAGATTGACCAGTGCCGCAACAGCAGCACCACGAGCCTGACCAAGTTTTAAGGCAGAATCCGGATTTTGTGCCATAAAGACCTGTTCGACTGCGGCTTCAGTGGGGCCATAAAATTTTACAATGCGCTCTACGCCGGCAAAGATGCGTTTTAAACGTTCAGGCATTTCTGTCGTTTCTGTTCTGATGGTGCCGGCATCAACAAAAGTCAGTTTGGAGCCGTCTTTTTCGATAATTCCGTAACCGGTTAAACGAGAACCGGGGTCAATCCCAATAATTAATGACATGCCCGCACTTTAAAAATAGAATAATGCCCATATTGTTACATAAGCGTATCAAAAAAGCTTGATCCTGATGAAGCAGTTGATTCCAGCATCCTATTATTTATTTTACTGAGATTAGATTAATTTTCATGAAATTATTTCTTATTATCCTTGCAGGCTTAATCCTAGAAGTATTTGTCTGGATTGGCGTGGGTGACCTCGTCGGGAGCATGTGGTACGTATTTTTCTGGTTTGTAGCCGCATTTTTTATTGGTATGAATCTGATCCGTAAATACTCGGCCGGTGTCATGCCACAGATGCAGCAAATGCAAATGGGGCAGATGAGTGCAGACCCTGCACTAACAGGAAATTTACCTAAAATTCTGGCAGGTTTCTTTCTGCTTATTCCTGGATTGATTACCGACGTATTGGCAGTATTGATGCTCATTCCAGCGGTTCAGCAGGTTTTTAAGGCTGCTATAATGAAAGCGATGATGAAACGTCAGCAACTCATGATGGAAAAAATGATGGGTGGCATGATGGGCGATATGGGTGGTGCACAAGGCCAGAACCCATTTGCCGAGATGATGCGTCAAATGCAGGATATGCAAAATCAGCAATCAGGTCGCGGTGATTCCAACATTATTGATGGTGAAGCACGTGAAGTGAGACCTGAGGCGAAAAAAATTGAAATGAAAGATATCAATCCAAAATAAATGTTTTATTTAAAAAATTCTATTTAAGCCGAATCTGATGATTCGGTTTTTTATTGGAACTTTCTAATGTCTTTAAACAAACGTTATAATATATTTTTATAAATTTACCTTATTTTAATGTCTCTGCTTTTTACGATCTGTCTCCTACATTTTGTTGCTCAACTAAGTCCCGGTCCCGATATTTTGCTCATTGCCAAAAGTGCCGCATCCACCACACGCCAGAATGCCCTGAAAATTATTGCAGGGATCTCTGCTGGTATCGTGGTTTGGGTAATACTGACACTTGCGGGTTTTACTGTTTTAATTGACCAGTTTCCATGGATTCAACAGGTATTGATGGTGCTCGGTGGCATGTTCCTGGCGAAGATGGGATGGGCCATGTTAAAGGGTGGTGTGCATAGCTTTAAAAATAGACATCAGACCGACGACGATACGAATGGACAGGTGCAAGCTAAAAACTGTTTTATGTTGGGCTTATGGACCAATCTTTCTAATCCAAAAACACTGATCTATTTTAGTAGCGTATTTTCACTGGCCTTAAGTTCATCTGCTTCAGATTATTTGAAAACACAGCTCGCAGTGATTATTCCTTTGCAGACCTTTATCACCTTTGCTTTATTGATGCTGTTGATTTCCAAACCAAAAATTAAAACCTTGTACCAGCGTTCGGGGAGTTATATTGATATGATTTCAGGCGGACTATTTCTGCTATTTGCATTGTGGTTATGGTATGACGCACTTATTCTAATGAATTAAGTGGTATATCTTCATTTAATGCTGGAGATATTGGTGAGGTTGGGGTAGGAGAGGATAAATTGTCTGGTGTTTTAACCGCCGTTTGATAACGATTAGGCTTTAGGGTGGTTTCAGTATTTTCAGAGCCTTGATAACTGCGGCTACGATTAGCGCGCTCACGCAATCCACCTTTTTTAATTAACTGAACCATGGCACATCTCTCATTCAAATCCACCGCTATTGTAAATCAAATCTGGATTTGATGAGGCCATTTTCCACATAGCTATTTGAATTATTCAAGTGCAATAAAAAGACCTGTTTGAACCAACAGGTCTTTGCTGTGAGGTAAAGAAATTAGCGAAGTCCTTTATCTTCTTCTTTTAAAACGTCCAATATAGAGTGTTGTACGGGAACTTCTTGTTGTGACTGCACATACAAATGCACCACTTTAAACACAATTGCTGTAACGAGACAGGCGATTAGACACAAAACCCAGAAACCAAAAGGGCTGCGAATATGATGTGAGCCGCAGTTTGAGCATGATTTTTCTGTAGAGTCGACTACTTTTTCACAGCAGGCACAATGATATTGATACTGCATTGTTCTTCTCCCAGGATGTTATCCTTTTTATTCTTCGATCATGAAAGATGATTTGTCGCTTTATCATAGGAGAGCTTTTCTGGGTTGGCAAGACGAGATTGCCGACAATTACATAGTATCTATATAGGATAAAAATTAATTACATGACTAAGATCGTATCAAGAAAATGATCAAACGATTCATTATCTGAAAAATATAGTTGAATCTAAAAAGATAATGACGAAATTAATTAAAAATAAAGCCCGCATCAAGCAGGCTTTATTTGAGCTAGTCTGAAACTTACTGCCCCGAACGGATGATGTAATCAAAGGCGGACAATGACGCCTTGGCACCTTCACCGGTCGCGATGATGATCTGCTTGTACGGCACTGTGGTACAGTCACCTGCTGCAAATACACCTTTCACATTGGTTTCGTTGC